>JAQVKX010000181.1 GCA_028694425.1 Candidatus Gastranaerophilales bacterium | reverse complement strand
GCTGATACAGCCTGTCCATAACGTGCTTCCTGTATGGGTCTGAGGTGTATCCCTATGCACATATCCATATCCTTGAGCACACCATCGGCTAAGTTGCTTTGTGGGAAACTTAAAACATAAAAGGTGAAACATAAAGAAAAACTTATTTACCTAAAATTTCGTGTAAGAATATAAAAAAAGGAGAAAATTATGCCGACATTTATTGAAGATATTACAGCAAGACAGATTTTAGATTCACGCGGTAATCCGACTGTTGAAGTTGATGTTCAACTTTCATGCGGAGTTGTCGGACGTGCTGCAGTCCCCTCAGGGGCTTCCACAGGAATTTTTGAAGCATTGGAGCTTAGAGACGGCGATAATTCAATGTATCTGGGCAAAAGTGTTTTACAGGCAGTTGATAATGTTAACAGCAAAATTGCACCTGAACTTATCGGTGAAGATGCTGCAGACCAGCAAGAAATTGACAGAATTATGTTACAACTTGACGGTACCGATAATAAATCAAACCTCGGTGCTAACGCTATTTTAGGTGTTTCTTTGGCGGTTGCAAAAGCTGCTTCAATGGCTTATGAAATGCCTTTATACAGATATTTAGGCGGCATTTTGGCTAATACTTTGCCTGTACCTATGATGAACATTATAAACGGCGGTGCTCATGCCGATAATAACGTAGATTTTCAGGAATTTATGATTGCTCCCGTCGGCGCTTCAACTTTTCAAGAAGCTATCAGGATGGGTTCCGAAGTATTCCATAATCTGAAAAAAGTTTTAAATGACAAAGGCTTAGCGACTTCTGTAGGTGATGAAGGCGGTTTTGCTCCAAATCTGAATTCGAATTCAGAAGCAATAGAAGTTATTTTAACAGCTATTGAAAAAGCCGGTTATACAACCGAACAAATTAAAATTTGTTTAGACCCTGCTGCTTCTGAATTTTATGAAGACGGAAGTTATAACCTTAAAGGTGAAGGCAAAGTTCTTTCAAAAGAAGAAATGGTTGACTTTTATGCTGAATGGGTTGAGAAATATCCTATCATCTCAATTGAAGACGGTATGGCAGAAGAAGATTGGGAAGGTTGGAAATTATTAACCGAAAAAATCGGAAATAAGGTTCAATTAGTCGGCGATGACTTGTTTGTAACCAATACTTCAAGACTCTCAGAAGGTATCAAAAGAAATATCGCTAATTCCATCTTGATTAAAGTTAATCAAATCGGAACTTTGACTGAAACTTTGGCTGCTATTTCAATGGCACATGAAGCCGGTTATACAGCTATTTCTTCACACCGTTCAGGTGAAACCGAAGACACATTTATTGCTGATTTGGCTGTTGCAACAAATTGCGGTCAAATTAAAACGGGTTCAGCTTCACGTTCCGATAGAATTGCAAAATATAATCAATTAATCAGAATTGAACAAGAACTTGGTTCAGCTGCAAGATATCTTGGATTAAAAGCGTTTAACGGACAAAAACAAGAAGGCAAAACCTACTGCTACTGTTCGTAAAAAGTTTTAACCGTCGGGCAGCAATGCCCGACCTACTTTCGTAAAAAAGGTAAAAGAAAAAAGGGAGAAGATAACAAAAAGTACGGTGTAGAAAATACACCGCACTTTTTGTTACTTATTTTTTGGCTCAAATTTTAATTCATAACCTATTAAATCCGCAATTAAAAAACTTTCCTTCAAAGAGAGGCTGCCACGTGACATTTTTTGCGAAAGACTGCTGAAAGTATATTTTTTCTCTGTTCTTTCACTCATCATTTTAGCGAGTTGAGTTATTGTAATACACTTTAAAGCAAGTAACGACTTTATATAATTTTTAATATTTATATCTTTCATTATAATAGTATATTTAATTTGACACTTAAACAAAAATGCTTTATAATATAAACTATATTTGGTTGATATTGTTTATAAATGATAAATTATCGTTACAAATGGAGTATGTATGGATACAAAAAACCTGAATGATACAATCATTGAAATTTTTCAAGATTTAAATGAAATTCAAAGTATGATAAAAGTACTAAAAGAATCAATCCAATCTAAAAATAATGAAATATTTTTAAAAGATATTGACAATGTATTAGAAATTCTTATGCCAAAGACCCAAAATTCTTGTATCTCCTTAAACAAATACATAGATATCGTTTTTGAATAATATTCTTTATATTGGTGCATAAATGCACCCTACTTTTACACAATGAAGCAATCTAAAAAGCCTTTTGCTGTCGGGCAGGAATGCCCGACCTACTGCCTACAGATATCCATTTTTTTAAAACTTTTTAGCCTTTCAGTCAAAATAATTTTCCATTTTCCATTTTTCATTTATAAAATCAACTTATAAACTATTTACCTGTTCACCTTATAACCTAAATGATTTCCTCTTTTGCCGTACGAAGCCTTGGCGAAGTTCGGTTCCCTTTTACCCTTTACTTTTTCCCTTTTAATACTCAATTCCTTTTCTTGCAACAACGCCTGTGTTCCAGTAGTGTTTTACGGGTTTAATTTCAGAAACCAGATGCGCAATCTCAATTGCCTTTGGGTGGGCATTACGTCCCGTCAAAACTATCTCCATATCTTTTGGTTTGTTTTGTAAAACTTTAATAACCTCGTCAATATCAAGAATTTTCAAGTCAATGGCGATATTTATTTCATCCAAAATTATTAATTGGTATTCATCATTTTCTATAGCTTTTTTAGCTATTTGCCAACCTTTTTTAATCTCTTTTTCATCATCATCTGATTTATTTGCTGCATAAACTATTCTGTCAAGTCCGGCTTGTTCAATAACCAAATTATTGCTGATTTCTTCGGATAAATTTTTAAAAGAAGCCAGTTCGCCGTAATTATCGCCGCCTTTGGTAAACATTATGATAAGAACTTTCCATTTTCTGCCCAAAGCACGCATAGCAAGCCCCAATGATGCCGTAGTTTTACCTTTTCCGTTTCCGGTATAAATCTGAATATAACCGTGTTGCTCCCAATTCGGATTGATTAAATCGGCGTTTTTAAAATTTTTGTTAATTTTTTCTGTCATAATTACCTTTAAAAGATTAATTTTCTAAAGTTACGCAGTGGTCTCTTTAATTCTTTCAGTTTTTATTATATATTAAAAAAATGTTTACAAAAAATGAATTAAGAGAAAAAGCAAAACAAATAAGAAGTCTGCTTGAAATAGAAAAAATCAGTGAAAACATTATCAGAAATGTGAAAGAAACAGAAATTTATCAAGCAGCAAAGCATATAATGATTTTTTATCCGATGGAAGATGAGATTAACCTTCTTGGGCTTTTGGACGATGATAAAAATTTTTACCTGCCCAGAGTTGAAGGAAAAGAACTTGTTGTTTGTCCTTACAAAAAAGGTGATGAACTGAAATTTTCAAGTTTCAAAACGCAAGAGCCAACCTCACAGCCTGTTAATCCGAATATTTTAGAAATAATTTTTGTTCCCGCCTTGATGGCTGATAAAAATTTCCACAGGCTTGGTTATGGAAAGGGGTTTTATGACAGGTTTTTATCAAAAAACGCCCAAAAAGCTATAAGAATCGTACCTATTGCAAGCTTACTGGTAAGAGACAGCATACCATCAGATGAATTCGACGCACAGTTTGACATTATTTTGGATGAGCTTTGAAAAAGTCTACTTAATTTTTTCGAACTTAACTGTATAACCTAAAGTTTCCATAATAATCAACAATTCATTTAAATTAACCGTTCCTTTTTTCAGTTTAGATGAAAGGTTCTGAACAGAATATTTTTTTCTTTTGCTCTGTGCAATACTTTCTGCCAATTTTGTCAAAGTTATGGCATTATCGATGGCAAGTTTTTTTATTTCATTTCCTAAGTTCATAATTTAAAATTATACTATTATTTAATTTTTCAAAATATAATTTAACTTTTTCTTGACATTTTTAAATT
The DNA here is from genome assembly GCA_028694425.1 of Candidatus Gastranaerophilales bacterium. Taxonomy (GTDB): domain Bacteria; phylum Cyanobacteriota; class Vampirovibrionia; order Gastranaerophilales; family Gastranaerophilaceae; genus JAQVKX01. The sequence continues at coordinate 300 of JAQVKX010000181.1, read as the reverse complement.
AATAGTTTAAAATTAAATTAATAATTTAAAAATACACGAGGATATTTTTGGACGAAGAGAAATATGAAAAATTAATGGATATAGTAAGTAACGTCTCTTGGATGGTTGCCGTTTTAGACGGATATTGTCAAAATTTTCAAGAAGAAGTAAAAGAGATTTACAATTTAAAAGAATTAGAGGCTGTTTGGTTAAAAACATTTCTTGAGCAAAAGCCTTATCATAGCTAATCTTACAATGTTTTCGGCGGTTGCGGTTAAAATCTCAAAGTCCTTTGACGCCCTTCTACAGTTATTTATCCAA
>JAQVKX010000180.1 GCA_028694425.1 Candidatus Gastranaerophilales bacterium | reverse complement strand
CGTAAATTAATACTTTCTCATTTTCGACATCAAGGTTAAAAGCCTTGAACTGTCTAAGTTTTAATATTTTATTTATATCCATGATTAATTATATTAACACTTCATGGATTTTTCGCAAGAACCGTTTCATAAAGATAATTTTAGCATAAAATTTTTTATGGTATTATATATAAAAATCGGTTTAATAAGATAAGGAGTAATTTATGGAATTTAAAGGCAGTAAAACGGAAAAGAACCTGCAAGCAGCATTTGCGGGTGAATCAATGGCAAGAAATAAGTACACTTATTATGCCTCTCAGGCAAAAAAAGATGGGTATGTACAAATTTCAAAGATTTTTGAAGAAACGGCAAACAATGAAAAAGAACATGCTAAAATTTGGTTTAAACTTTTGCACGACGGAAAAGTTGCAGATACTTTAACTAATCTTGAAGATGCTTCTGCCGGTGAACATTACGAATGGACCGATATGTATCCTACCTTCGCAAAAGAAGCAAAAGAAGAAGGATTTGACAAAATTGCATTCTTATTCCAAAGCGTTGCAAATATTGAAAAAGAACACGATGAACGTTATAAAAAGCTTCATGAAAACATTAAAAACGGCACTGTTTTTGAAAAGAAAGAAAAAGTATTTTGGATTTGCTTAAACTGTGGACATATTTTTGAAGATGTTAAAGCAGTTGAAATTTGCCCGGTTTGCTCTCATCCGAAATCTTATTTTGCAATGAGAACGATTGATTACTAAAAAAGGGAAAAGGTAAAAGATAAAGGGGAAAAGGCAAATAGTGAGAGGTGAGAGGTGAGAAGAAGGTAGGGTGCATTTATGCACCATTTAAAAATTAAACTTTTCAACTATTCAACTTTTCGACTATTAAACTTAAAAAAGGAGATAAAAAAATGGCAAAATATGTATGCACAGTATGCCAGTGGGTATACGATGAAGAAAAAGAAGGTACAAAGTTTAAGGATTTACCTGATACTTGGACTTGCCCTATCTGCGGCGTAGAAAAAGATATGTTTGAACTACAGTAGGTCGGGCTTCCTGCACAACAATACAAGAGTAAACAAGAAAAAGAGTTGCGAGGGGTAAGACATGCCAATAGGGAGACAGCGATATAAGACCCGAGTGCAATAAAGTGGGTAAGCCGGTAAAACAAAAGAGCTTGTAGTATATATAGAATTAGTAAAGGCGGAACCAGAAGGGTTTCGTGAGAGGTTATAAAATGGAAATTGACATTATTAGAGCAGTTGACCCGCAAGTTGCTGATTATATAGAAAAAGAACTTAAACGGCAGCAAACAACAATTGAACTTATAGCAAGTGAAAATTTTGCTTCAAAAGCCGTTTTGGCAGCTTGCGGGACTGTTTTAAACAATAAATATGCCGAAGGGAAACCGCATAAAAGGTTTTATAACGGTTGTGAAAATGTCGATTTCATTGAAGAACTTGCACAAGAGCGGGTTAAAAAACTCTTTAATGTCGGTCATGCCAATGTACAACCGCATTCCGGTGCACAAGCAAATATGGCAGTATTTTTGTATGCCTTAAAACCGGGCGACACAATTTTAGGAATGGATTTACCAAGCGGCGGACATCTTACACACGGAACTTCCGTCAATTTTTCGGGTATGTACTTTAACGCTTTAACTTATGGTGTAAATGAACATGGCTGTATTAATTATGATGAAGTTGAAAAAATTGCACAACAGCATAAGCCTAAAATGATTATTTGCGGAGCAAGCAGCTATTCAAAAATAATTGATTTCAAGCGTTTCAGAGAAATTGCAGATAGTGTCGGTGCTTATTTGATGGCAGATATCGCACATATTGCAGGACTGGTAGCAGCAGGGGTTCACCCTTCACCTTCAGGCTATGCTCATTTTATAACTACAACAACCCACAAAACCCTTAGAGGTCCCCGAGGCGGAATTATTATGTGTGATGAAGAACATGCTGCAGGAATTGATAAGGCGGTTTTTCCAGGAATTCAAGGCGGACCGCTGGAACATATTATTGCGGGAAAAGCAGTTGCCCTTTTAGAGGCTTCCAAACCTGAGTTTAAAACTTACGCCGAGCAAATTGTAAAAAATGCAAAAGCCCTTGCTATGGGATTAATGGATGAAGCCATGGATATTGTCGGCGGTTGTACGGAAAATCATTTAATGACACTTGACTTGAGAAAGTATAATAAAACCGGTAAAGAAATGGCAAATGTTTTGGAAAAAATCGGTATTACAGCAAATAAAAATACCGTTCCTGATGATCCTCAAAGCCCTTTTGTTACAAGCGGAGTAAGACTTGGAACTCCTGCTGTTACCACAAGAGGATTTAAGGAAGAAGATATGATTGAAGTTGCAAAAATTATTGCATCTGCCGTATTTTCGTCAGATAATGAAATCGGATTAAACAACTTAAAAGAACGCTCTTTAAAACTCTGTTTAAAATATCCGCTTTATTAAGTGAAAGGTGAAAGATGAAAGGTGAGAAAGAAGTAAACGGTAAACAGTAAACAGTGAACGGATTTTCTGTTTACCGTTTATCGTTTTCTGTTTACCTAAAAAACAAATCTCTTTAAAATAAAAATATATGATTATCAAATTACAAGAAGCACATATAATCGGAGCAATTATATCCTATCTCTTAGGAGTTTTTATTGTGCCGTTGGTAATTGCATACTCAAAAAAACAAGGATTAATTGATGAACCCAATGAAAGAAAAATCCATACTCAGCCTATCTCAAGACTGGGCGGAATAGCTATTTGGTCAAGTACCATGCTTTCCTTTTTATTTCTGGTTTTCTTAAGCTATTATCCTTATGGCAGTCTGCTTTCAGGAATTTTGCTCGGTAGTTCGTTAATGTTTTTGCTCGGATTAATTGACGATATTTACACACTTGATGCAAAATTTAAATTATTCATACAAGTTGCAATTGCAACACTGGTTTATTTGTTAGGCGTAAAAATAGACACCGTATTCAATCCGTTTGGCGGAATTATTCATTTAGGACATTTTTCTTATTTAATAACAATTTTGTGGATAGTCGGAATAAGCAATGCAATAAACTTCATTGACGGAATAGATGGTTTGGCAGGCTCTGTAATAACAGTAAATTCAATGACCCTAGGTATAATTGCCGTTTCAATGGTTCCGCCAAATCCTATTAGTGCATTGGTAGGTTTTATCCTTGCAGGTTCAATGTTAGCATTTCTAACTTATAACTTCAATCCGGCAAAAATATTTATGGGAGATTCCGGAGCATTGTTTTCCGGTTTTTTGCTTGCAACACTTTCCATAACAGGTGTAATGAAAGCAGCAGCACTTGCAATTATGCTGCCTTTTGTGGTTCTTGCCGTTCCTATTATCGACATTACTTATTCTTCACTGAGAAGAATTTCTAAAGGGAAATCACCGTTCGTTGCAGATTCTGAACATATTCATCATAAATTATTAAAAGCCGGTTTTTCACAAAACATGACCGTTGCTATTTTAACCGCCGTTGCAATTGTTGCCGGTGCAATCGCATCTTATTCTGTCGGCTCAATAAAGCATTACATCATATACATTATAGCCCTTGTTTTAATTATGTTCGCACTTAGTCTTGCTAAGGTATTGACAAAAAAAGAATTATAGTGTAATGTATATAAAAATCTTATAGAATTTTTGCACGCTTAGTTAAGTAAAGGTTTATTAGCTATGGCAGTAAATGCAGTACGAAATGACGGCAATCATAAAAAGACAAGTTACCTCAAATCCATTGTTATAGGCGGAATAACAGGTTATGCACTGAAATATGCAATACCGATAACACCGCAGGAAATGGATGATGATTTTAATGCGAGACTTGGGCAAATCAAAGAAAGTGCCAAAAGCTTTAAACCTCCTGAAGCTGATGAATTTATAAACTCAGGAAAAAGAGCTTTGATTGCAGAAATTAAAGATATTCGCCCGACAGGAATTTTTCTTCTTACAGGAATTTGTGCAGGAGCTTTAATGGCTTTGATTAATAATATTATGAATTACGGAAAATAAAATTGATTTGCGTTTAATAAAGTAATATTTATACCCCTCCCCGAAATCAAAAATTTCGACCCTCCCGCAAGGGAAGGGTAGTTTATATCAAAATTATAAAGATTTAGCAAGCCAATAAATGCACTAAGCGTTCATGGGCATCATGGATTTGGTAAACTTCATCGTGTATAATGTGCTTCACGCAACCAATTGAGCCGCCCAACTCCGCTCTAAGTACCGA
>JAQVKX010000179.1 GCA_028694425.1 Candidatus Gastranaerophilales bacterium | reverse complement strand
ATCTGTTCATGTCTTACTTCTTTTTCAATCTCTCCACCCATAAACTGTAAAGTTACATAGTATTTATCGGGATAACATTGTGGTACACCGTTACCGTCAATCTTTTGCTGCTGTGTTGTTTTATCAATAATTGGTGAGCCGTTTTGAACTCTTTTTGCCATACATCTAGCACCCATTACACATTTGTTTTCATCTCTTTGAGCTTGTTTTAATTCAAGTTCTTTGTTAGCTTGTGCAACTGCTTGAGCGATAAGCTCGTCTTGTGTTAATTGTTTTTTAACAGTTACTTTAGTACCGTTAGTTTCTGAAATTACTACTTCGTTTTTGTCGATTGCCATAATGGCTCCTTTGTTATTTGATTTAAGGTTGTAAAACCTTTATAAAAACCTTTTGATTTGACAAGGATTTTGTAAAAATTTTATAGTGGGATACAACCAAACTTAAAAAAGTGTTGGTTGTGTTTGTGTTTGTTTTTGTTCAGTTGGATACTTATCGGGTGATTGATAAAAGATGATTTCACCTAATACGGGAAAATGTTTAACTTTTATAAACTGAATATTATCCTCAAAACTTTGAGTATGATTAAACAACCATACTTTAGCTTTTCGATACATTTTTAAACTGTCTTCATAGTATTTATTTGCTTTCCAATAAACATGGATTTTAAAACCGTTTTGAAATGCTTCTTTGGCTTTGAGTTCATCAACTATTTGACAATAAGGGATATAGGGGATATTAGAACTAATCATTAGGCACACTCATAATACCCATAGGTTCAAAAATATGTTTTTGGAAACAAATATTACAAGTCCAAAATTTTCTATGTAATAAGGGATAATACAAAGAATACATTTTTTCTTGATTAATTTTTCTTAGACAACATGAACATTGATGACGTGGTTTCTTGTCAGCTTGAGGAGACATCTTTAAATCCTTAATTACATTTAATAAGATTTGCTACACGGAACAAATCACCTTTTATTTGGTTTGCAGTCTTACCTTGAAAATCAATCTTTAAAAGATTCCTTTCCATTGCATTTTTAAACTTCATAAAATCCTTACAATTATCAGAACAGTAAGAACGAGGTTTCGAGTTAGAAAAGTTTAAAAAAGAAGTTCCACAAAGTTCGCATTTTAATTCGGTACCGATTGGTATGTTTTTACACATAAGAACCCCTTTGATTGATTTAAGAGTTAAACACTCATAGAAGCCATAAAGAAAAGTCAGATTAATAGTTAAAATCGTAAAAAAAGTATCATTATTTTAAGAGTTCATTATGGCTTGTATGAAAGTTCAAGCATCTTTTTTGCGGTTTAGGTGAGGAGGTGAACTTTTAAGTTTTGGTTAAGGCTTACTTCACTCGTTTGGTTTTTATTTGCAGGATAGATACTGCGTATTTACTCAAATAATGCACAAGATAAATATTAAACCGTACATTCACATTTAGCTTGGTTGTTATTTTTAAATGCTCAATAACTATCAGTCAGCTGTATTCTTTTAAATTGAAGAAAGCCAAATTACAAGTATAAAGACTAAAGGGTATCGGGCTACGCCCTCAACATAGTGGGTATAAGCCTTTTTCAAAGGCTATTCACAAAGTCCATAAGGGTTAATACATCCTAAATCAAGCCCCAATGAATTAAACTCATTTTTTTTGTAAATATCCTCTATTGGAATTGGTTTTCCTTTAGAATAAAAAAAAGTTGCATTTTTAGAATTTGTCGTAACTTTTGAAACTTTATTTTCAAGAGCTTTAACCTTTTGCACAGCTTCAAAAGATAACATTCCTATTTCATTTTTAGAAGAATTTATACAAGGATAACAACCAACGCGAGAACAACCCATTTTATAAAGTGGGTTTAGTTCAATATTATTTTTCTTTGAATAATCATAAACTTCTTGTGTAGTCCAATTAACGATTGGTTGATAAATCGTAACAGCGTTTTCATTAGAATAAAAATTTTTAACCGATTTAGATTTCTTAATATTTTTCAAACTCCTAAAAGATATAAAATTCGCATGATGCGTAAAATTGGTTTTCCATAACCCCTCACCTTTTCTCTTTTCGCTCTCTTCTTTTCTAACTCCTACAACTGAAATAACTTTAAAACCCAATAACTTAAATTCATTAATTTTATTTAATATTGGGATTATTTTCAATTCATTTGTGCAAAACTTATTTACACGATTAGGAAACATTTTTTTAGAAACGCACAAGGTTTCCATATCTTTAAATTTTTCAGAACTAACTCTAATCAAATCAAGTTTATAAGTTTTATCCAAATAATCAATATATTTGTAAGTCAATGGATTTTCCCAACCAGTATCTGCAAATATAAATTTGAGTTGATTTCTTGGGTACTTATTTAACATATAGTGCATAGTCACCGTGCTATCTTTACCACCACTCACACTTACTAAATAAAGTTTTTTCATAAGAAAACCTTTTTTAATTTTTCTATAAAACATTAATAATTTAATGCTTTAATGAAAAATCACTTACTCCCTTTGATATACCACAGTCCTACTTCTCAAAGGTCAGAATTTTAAGCCCGTCATCGTTTGCGTGGTTACGGGTTGAGTTTTAAAAGAAACAAAGTATAAAATACTTATTGAAACGCTTTTAAAGCACTTCAAGAAATATTTTGAACGCCAATAAAATCTAAGAAATCATTAACACTATCCTTTGATAAATTTGAATTTTTTGTTACATATCTTTGAGTAATTTCGATTGAAGAATGACCCAATGTGTAACTTACTGTTTCGATTGGTACATGGCATTGATTGATTAAAACCGTTGCTAATAGGTGTCTAAAATCGTGAAATCTAAATGGCTTTAAAATCCCTGCTTTTTCTTTGAGTGATAAAAAGTATCTTCTTATATCGGTGTAGGGCTTTTCAGTTTGAGGATTTAAAAATAGGTATTTTTCTAAGTCCATTTGATTATCAAATGATTTATCAAAAAAGGCTTTTAATTCGTTGTATAAAAGACCCGTCATTTTATGAGTATCAGATTTTTTAGATTTATTTTTTTGGGCAGGGATTTTATACTCTTGATTTAAGAAATCAATTTGATACCATTGAAGTGATAAAATTTCTGAACGTCTACGACCGTGTAATGCAAATAAAAAGATAAGTCTATACACATCATTTTCAATATTTAAGATTGCTTCAATTAAGATTTTGATTTCGTCAAGTTCTAAGAGAATTGAAACTTTATTATCAAAACTTGGAATTTCAACAAATGAAGCTACATTTTTATCTATGTATTCATTTTTAAAACAATAATTAAAAAGTGATTGAAGTAATGCTTTGATATTTTTAGCCGTTTTTGGGCTTAGTTCTTTTACTTCTAAAGCATTGTTTATGACTCTTTGACAATCTTTGTATTTTAGTGATTTGATACTTCTTTGACCGATTAATGGCTCAATGTGTAATTTGTATCGGCTTAGTTTTGTTCTAATCTCTTGTTCTGATTGAGTAGAACTTGTCATATTCATATACTCTTTGAACATTGAGTTTAAAGAGTATTTTGTGTTACCCAATTTATTTTCAAGTATGTTGTCGATGTCATTTAATTGTCGGTCGATTTTTTCGATTGTATCAGCTTCTAAAAGTTGTTTTAATAGAAGTTTTGATTGTTTTAAAGAGGTTGATAGTTTTCGTTTGATTTCTCTTTTATCTTTTCTAAAACGTGCGTAATATGTTTTTTCGTTTGTTTTTGCGTGAACGTGGTAAAACAAATTAGCGGTTTTAGTTGGATAGAGTTTCATACTATTTAACCGCTCGTAATGTGTTTTCTAAATTGATGAGTTTTTGTCTTGTTTCATATGAAAGTGATAAAAGCTCGTCGATTTCATCATCGGTTAAAATGTCATCTTGAATTGAATTGATGTAACAATTAGCTAAGTTACCGTTTTTTGCACTTAAAGCAATTAACATATCTTTGATGTTGTCATTTTCGATTATGTCAGATTCAGCGGACATACTGCATACAAAATTGTATCTTTGACATAGGTAGTCAAGGATAAGTTTTTGATGTGGTTGGTCGAGGTTATCTAAGATAAGTTCGAGGTCAGTTATTTTAAACGATTTGTTATCATCATTTGGGTTGAAATATTTTGGTAACTGGTTTTCAGAGTATGGGAGAAACTGATTAAAGTATCCTCTGTTAAATCCTAAAGAGTCACAAAATTTTGTAACGGTGTAGTTTAACAAATTGAGTAATTTTGAATTATTATCATTTTTTG
>JAQVKX010000178.1 GCA_028694425.1 Candidatus Gastranaerophilales bacterium | reverse complement strand
CTGTCCCTCCCTTGCACTCTGCCGAACAAAAGCTGACTAAATGTCAGGTTTTGTGAGAGGGGGACCGAAATCTTTGATTTCGAGGGAGGGTAGTTTTGCCTTTTTGCGTATTTGCATCTATTTTCCGTTCACTGTTCACTTTGATAGCCAAGCTTCTAAACTTCTAAACCTCCAAGCTTCTATTTGCTTTACCTCTTCACGTCTTTGCATCTGTTCCCTCTTCCCTCTTTGCTATTTACTTCAAAAAAAGCCCTCTTCCAAAATTAATTTTTTGTGTTACAATTATCGTACCAAAAAAATAATAGTTTTTCAAAAAGACACAAATATGAGTAAGGTAGGGCAAATGACAGAAGAGAATATGAACGAAATTACTAATTTAGAACAAAATTCCGATAACGGAGAAAAACAACCGTCAATTATGGTTCCCGTTGGGGATTTAGATAGTGTTTCAGATAGTAACCCCGATGCAGTTGATGAATTAGCGATGGAATTGGCGACTATTCAACAATCTGCCAAAAGAATTGCTATAATCGGCAGCCGAAATTTACCTATTACTCACCAACAGTTAATTGAAACCTTAACAACGGCACTTATAAAACAAGGTAATACAATAATAACTTCCGGCGGTTCTTCAGGAACAAATGCAGCCGTAATCCGAGGAGCAATGAAAGCTAATCCGGATAAATTAAAGGTTATTCTTCCTCAAACAATCGGACAACAACCATCTGATGTTCAAGACCAATTAATCGGGGTTCCGCATATTGTTGAACATGCTGACCGTGCGATGATGACGCTCGCCGATGCTTCAAGAGTTTGTAATCGAGAAATAATTGATGATTGTAACCAATTAATCTGTTTCTTGTCTCATACAAGCAAAACCCTTCATAAGGCCGTTGAATATGCCGAAGAAGGTTATAAAGTTATTACAGTGTTTTATTTAGATTAATTTTATGGACAATGAATACGTAAAAAAACTTACGAGTAAAAACCCAAATGACTTTGAATTTGCTGCTTCTCACATTATAAATAATATTGATGTAAAAGCATTTGAGGCTCTTGTTGAAAAAGGCGATTTCTTATTTGATTTTATAAAGGAAAATGTTAGAAAACGGCTTTCTAACGTTATAACAAATTATAATTATAAAAATTTATTATCTTTTTTGAAGGTTTATTCGTATGATTATGAAGATTTAATTGTTTCAACTTTGGTTAAATTTGCGGATGAAGATTTGACGGATAAGATGCTTGAGTTATTGGAAAAAGGTATAAATGAAGAAAAAGCTTATGCAGCAAAATATTTTTCAAAAATTAATGATACTCTTGCAATTGATTTGTTAAGAGAAAATTCTTATTCCGATTTTGATTCGTTAGCAATGAATTGTGCAGAAGCACTATCGGCAATGAAAGATGAAGAATCCTATAATCTTGCAATTAAAAAACTTCAATCAGAAGATGAGTTTGAAAAACTTTCGGCGGTGAGATTTTTAGCAGCATACAAAGACAAAAGAGCAGTAAAAGAACTCTTTGATGTTATGAAAAAGTCTTCAATGGCAGAAAATATTGCATCAGAAATCTCATATATAAAAGGATTTTTAGAATTAATCGATACAGAATTTAAAAATGATACCATTCTTGCGATTAATTATATTTTAAACGGTCTTGGCGAAATAATTTCGCTTTCTCAAGTTTTTGATTTCCGGCTTTTTGAAGTATTTGAAAAATTGATAGGTATGCAGACAAACGATAGTAAAATAGCTCTTTTGCTTCTTAATGCCAAGTTAAAGTTTGAGCAGATTACTGAAAATGACGAGTATATTTTTGATGAAGACAAAGAAACAAAAAATGAAATTTATGAAATAAAAAATCTTTTGCTTTCTTTACCGGAGGATTTTTGGTATGAACAAAAAAAATTGTTTCAAAATGAACTTGATGAAAACAGTGATTTTGTATTTCCGGCACTTGATTTGAGCGAGGAATTAGACTTAACGGAAACTTTTGAAAAATTGAAAAAACTTTTAGATTCTTCAAATCAGACAATAATTTTAAAAACGGTTGAAGTTATAAAATCTATCGGTAAGATTAATGAAATTAATAAAACAGATGTTTTAGAAAAAATTTCTGATGAAAATATCAGAGAAATTATTATTGCTCTTTAATTATTTTACGTAGTTGACCATCAAAAAGATTAAAGTTATAATTTAGTTAATTAGTTAATAAACAGAGATAATTAATGAGAGTTTTAAAAAATAAAAAAAGTAGTGCGTTTACATTGGCGGAATTACTTATTGCACTTGCATTAATCGGTGTTGTTGCAGCACTTTTAATTCCACAGGTTATGACTTATATCAGTCAAATGTCTTGGGCAAAAGCAAAGGATAACTTTGAATCAAAAGTTGAAGAAGCTACCAAGCAAATGAATATCGAGGGACTTTTATCGGGGTATTCTTCAAATGAGGCTTTTGCTAATGCTTTAAAACGTTATGTTAAAGTTGCTCAACAATGTTCTGCATCTGATATGTCAACTTGTTTTGTTTCAACATTTAAGACATCCGATGGTACAGAAGTTAACATATCAAGTTTGTCAACGGGATCGGATTTTGGATTAAGTTCAAACAGCAGTTCGCTGGTAGGTTTGCAATTTGCCGACGGAATAAATGCGATTATGGCATATAATCTTAGTTGTGAACCGCCTGATTGGTATAACACTTCTTCTGCAAGATATTCTCCAACGGCATCAGGCTCTGATAGAAGTTATACGGCAGGTGCGACAACTTCGTGTTTATCAATTCTGTATGATGTAAACGGGTTTCAAGGTCCTAATGTAATAGATAAGGATATCAGGGGATGGAATGTAACTTTAGCGATTTGTACAGGGACTAAGATAGGAAGTTTATGTATAGATGAAAGCGATACTGCTTCTGCAGCTGTTCCAAGCCAGGCAGCATATGAAGCATTACAGTCAGCCGGAAAGATAACCGATTTTTACGGTTACAGTTCAACTCTTTATGCTTCTGATTATTGGGCAGGTGCAATATACGCTTGTGATCAAAAAAGCCAGAGAGTACCGACTCTTTCGGAATTGGATATTATATATGCAAACAGAGGCAGTATAAGCGGAATAAATGCTTTAGGTATTTATTGGTCATCAGAAGAAGGCGGTAATCAAAACGGTTGGTTTGCAGATTTTTCAGCCGGTGGTGCACATACCAGCTACTTTAGAACATGGGAAGCCAATGTAAGATGTGTTAAGTAAATGGAAAATAACAAAAAGGGAAAAGGTAAAAGGAAAAGGGGAAAAGAAGTTGAACAGATGAACAGGTGAAAGGGTGAAAGGGTGAACAGGTGAATAGTTTTAAAAGTGAACAATGAGCTGAATTTTACTATGCCTCTTTGCATCTTTGCGTCTTTGCATCTTTATTGCATTTTGCTTTTTGCTTTAATTCAATCCATGTGTTATTATTATGTTCATGGATAAAAAACAAGAGAAAGAAATTGAATATTTGAATTTGCATTTAAATAGATTATGGACAGGGTTAATCGTATTGATTGGTGGTTTGGCAGGATTATTATTAACTTACTCTTATTCTTCGCCACCATCTTCTCCTGAAAATATTGTAAAAATTTTATTGTTAATTATAGGTTTATTTCTTTTTATTTTAATGAGTATTGGTCTTACAAATGTAAGTTCAGAAATTAAAAGATTATTGAAGTGAGGTTTCATTATGGATAGTATTATTTTAGGAAAAATCATTATAGGTATTTTATTTACTATATTTGCAGTATTAGTGATTTGGTTTGGTAAATTAGCGATGCCAATAAATTTTTCGGATGATAAAAACAAATAAATGCAGGAATTTGAATTAAAAAACAAAATAAAAGCTGTTTACAGACAGAATAAGAATACTCCGAGAGTGGGTTTAAGTTTTAATTTTTCAATAAATGAAGAAGAAAAAATCCCCGGAGTGTACTGCTTGGTGAGCAGATTAATGCAGCAAGGGACTAAAAACAGAACTTCAGAGGAACTTGCACAGGAATTGGATGAAAATGCGATTGAATTTTGCTGTGACATGAAACAGGATTACTTAAGATTTCGCTTTGTTTGTTTAAATGAGGACTTTGAACATGCGGTTGAAATTATGTCTGATGTTATTAAAAATTCAACTTTTGAAGAATTTGATAAAGAAAAAATAAAAATGCAAGGTGAAATTACGGCAGAGCTTGATTCTGCTAAAACAAAGGCAACCGATAATTACTACAAA
>JAQVKX010000020.1 GCA_028694425.1 Candidatus Gastranaerophilales bacterium | reverse complement strand
TAGAATATGTTTTAGTAATTTATTTAGCGTTGATGATGATTTCGTCAATGTTAAACCCTCCTCAATACACTTGTATCGTAGGAGGGTTCTTTTTTACACCCCTATTTTCATGATACTAAATCTTTAAATTTTTCAGTATTCTTACCAATTATCAGAACCATATTTTTCATAAAATTTAATTATATTTTTTATCTTATCAATCGCCATTTTTAGTTTTTCTTTGTATTCTTGAGAGTTTTCCCGATTTAATTCCGCTTCAAATTCAATCAAAGCTTCTTTGTGCTTGCGAATATTTTGTTTTATTTTTTCACGCTCTTTAAACAACCAGCCTTCGTATCCACATCCGGGCGGAACTACAGCCCAAGGGCTTGAAGGAAATCTTTTACATAATTCCGGTCTTTTTTCATAAATACCACACGTATTATCAGTCAAAATATACTTACATTTATAAAAAGTAACATCCTCCAAGGGCTTATCTGTAAGTTTTAAAATATTTTCAACTGTTTTGGAGCAAACTTTTTTTGCATCTTCAGCAGAATCATATGGTTCAAATATACTTAAAAAATCTATAGCCCCTTTATCTCCATTTTTAAAAAGTTCAAGCAATTCAGAATAAGGCGTAGATGTTGTAGAAACTCTGCAGCACTTCCCACACATCAAACATAATTCTTGGGGTCTTTTATTTATAAAATCATTCAAATTAAACCTCTTATTAGTTAATAAAGCTCAATATCCTTAATATATCTGGGTCTTGCCTTAACTTCCCGATAAACCTGTCCGAGATATTCGCCGATAATACCAAGACAAAAAATCTGTATGCCGCCGAAAAATGCTGACATTACAACCTGAGTTGCCCAACCTTTCGGAGTTGAGTTTAAGAAAACTTTTTCATATAAGACTTCCAGCCCCAGACCAAAACTGAAAAGTGCCATAAAAAATCCTAAAACTGCAATAATCCGAAGAGGAATTATACTGAAAGAAGTAATTCCGTTAAGGGCAAGCCCCAGTAATTTTATAAAATTAAACTTAGATTTGCCGAGTTTTCTCGGTTTTACATCAAACTTAACATAAGCGGTTTTAAGTCCGATTTCATGAAAAAATCCTCTTAAAAACAATTGTTTTTCCGTATATTGTGCAAGAATATCCAATGCACGCTTGCTTACAAGCCTATAATCAGAATGATTTACAGGAATTTTAGTTCCCATAAGATTCATTAATTTGTAGAAAAATAAAGCCGTATATTTTTTAAAGAAAGAATCTGTTTCTCTGCCGTTTCTGATGCCGGAAACGATGTCGTAACCTTCGGCATATCTGTCAACAAAGGTTTCTATTGCCCATTGGTCTTGCTGAAGGTCAGCATCAATAGATACAACACAGTCGCAACCGATTTCTCTTACACCTAAAAGCCCTGCCATCAATGCTTTTTGGTTTCCGTAATTTTTTACAAACCGTACGCCTTTAGCAAGTCCGTTTTCTTTGTGCAATTTTTCAATAATTGACCAGGTTTTGTCAGTAGAACCGTCATCTACTACATAAACATAACTGTCTTGCAGAATCTTTCCCTTGTCAATTAAAGAATTAATAACCTCGAAAAGACTGTTAACAGTACTTTCAATTAACAATTCTTCGTTAAAACAAGGTATTATAATAGCTAAAGTAGGTTTTCTCATGATGTAAATCCTATTTTTGCAGGTTTATGAATGTCTAACAATAAATTTACTGCTTTGCGTAATTCTTCTATATCTTCATTGTTGTCTTTTGCATAATTCATAAACGCTTCTTCTAATGAGCTTATTCTTTCGGTAAGTTGATTTTGCGTAAGTGCAAATTGTTTAAGTTTATCAAAAACCTCAATGATTTGTATACTTACATTTATTGCCCTTTGTGAGTTTAAAACACTTGATAACATTAATGTCCCATGCTCTGTAAATACGTATGGATTGTAACGCATTTTACTTATGTTTTTATTTGCGGTCGCAAATTGCGACCGCAAATTAGAGTTATTTTTATTTCCGTAACTTGAAGTACCAATTTGGTACTTCAATCTTTCCCATTCTCCATCTGTCAATTGAAACATAAATCTTTCCGGAAAACGCCCCAGGTTTCTTCTGACAGCTTCATTAAGCCTTTTTGTTTCAACGTCATATAGTTGTGCCAAATCACTGTCCAGCATAACTTTTTGCCCTCGTATCACAAAAATCTTGTTTTCAATAATCTCTATTGGTACTAATTCATTCATCTTATTTATATTATAATAATTTTATTGTCATAGCAAGAGGATACTAAATTGAGTAACAAAAAATTTATACTTAACGCTGATGATTTCGGAATGTCTAACGCTTTTAACAGAGCTGTTTTAGAAGGGTATAACCATGGTTTTCTCACAAGTGCAAGTATTTGTGCTAATGGAGAAGCCTTTTCTGCTGCGGTCAATGAGATTATTCCTGAATGCCCTAAACTCGGCATAGGTATTCACCTTAATATAATTGAAGGAATTTCCTTATTCAATAACGAAAAATTTAATGCCGGATACTTAAAATTAATTTATTTATCAAATAGTTCCATATTTATGGGACAAGTAGAAAAAGAATTTCGACTTCAAATTGAAAGAGTTTTAAAATATACGAAGGCGGATCATTTGGATTCTCATGTACATGTACACGCTATTCCGAATATTTTTGAGATTACCTGCAAATTGGCAAAAGAGTACGGAATTCTGCAAGTCAGAACCCAATTTGAAAAATTTTATCTTATACCCGATGTTCTAAAACACATTAATCTTGCATATCCGCCGAATATTTTAAAAGTCGGGCTTTTAAATTCCTACACTTTGCAAAACAGAAAAATAATTAAGAAATATGGTCTAAAAACCAATGATTACTTAATAGGAGTAGGTTATACGGGGATGATGGATGACAAAACAGTTTACCATGGACTTTCTGCGATTAAGGATGATTCCATTGTCGAAGCATTAATTCATCCATGTTTCTATGCCGATACAAAAAAGAACAAAGATAATCACTATAAAGAATATTTAATAACCCAAAATATGGATTTGAAAGATAAAATTCAACGATTGGATTTTGAAATAGTTAATTACAAAAACAGTTGAAAGGGTTAACAGGTGAAAAGTTGAAAGGTTTTTCAATTATTTTTTTGATTTTGACATTCTTTGCCTTTTTAGTGTTTCAAAATTATAAAAGTACTGAGTTTAGTGTGCTTAAAGTCATTTCTCCTACACAAATTTTTATTGACCTGAACAATAACGGCATTGCAAATGAACATGAATTAATTACACTTGAAAATATCCGCAGTTTTTCGACAAAACCTTCAAAAATGCAATCTCAACTTGCACATGAATTAAAAATCACGAATGAAGATGCTTTAGGATTTGGTTTTCTTGCCGAAAACTTTGCTAAGGAAACTTTAGAAAATAAAAAAATAAAATTAATATATAAAAATTCATACGTTCCTTCAGGACATTTTTTAAATAAATTTCCGCTTTTAAAAGCCGGTAAGATGCTGAAACTCACTCGCTTCGCTGCACCGACAGGCTCACAAATCTCATTCTTCGATTGTTCGCTTTGTCAAGTTCAGCATGACATTATTTATATAGACAATAAAAATTACGAAAATATACTTTTAGAAAGGGGCTTTGCCCTTGAAAAGGGCAAAGCCCCTTCTGCACAATTTGAGCAAAATCTGCAAAAAGTCCAAAAACTTAATTTAAGAATATTTAATAACAAAAGCCTTAAATACCATAAATTAGACTGTAAATACGGCTTAATGGCACACAATTCTCAGATTATTCCGGCATTCCAACTGCCGAAAGATGCAAAACCCTGCAAATTTTGTTTTTCAAAGCAAAAAGTAAAAAGTAGGATAGGATTACTACCCCATCATCAAAAGACAAATGATGTAATACCTTATGTAGAAAGTCCTGCAACCATTTATCAAACAAATTCCATAAAAATATTTTTAACAGATTTTACCAAAACCTTAAAACCTAACAATAATTGCAATACAGATGTTTGCAAAACTTTGGTTAATGAAATTAATCAGGCTCAAAACTCAATCGATTTTGCGATTTACGGCTACACAAAAGTACCCGCAATACAGCAAGCACTTGAAAATGCCCAAAGGCGGAGAGTAAAAGTAAGATTTATTTACGATTTGGATGAAAAAAACAACAATATTTATCCTGATACAAACTATTTGGCGGAAATTTTAACCAATAATCAACATGATTTAACAAACCAGCTTATGCACGATAAATTTTTTATTTTTGACGGTAAAAAAGTTTTAACCGGCTCTGCAAACATAAGCAATACGGATATGTCAGGGTTTAATTCAAACGTTGTTATTTTAATTAATTCCGAAAAAATTGCCGATATTTATACACGGGAATTTGAACAAATGTTCAGCGGAAAATTTCACACGCAAAAGTCAAAAATTGATGATAAAAGTGAAATTATTGACGATAGCGAATTTCAGGTTTGTTTTTCACCGGCAGATACAGCTATAACAGAAAAAATTATTCCTTTAATTGACAATACCCATAAATATATTTACATGCCGGCATTTTTACTAACCCATAAAAAACTTGCCGCAAGTTTGATAAATGCTTCAAACCGTGGAGTTTCTATTAAATTAATACTTGATGCAACAAATACTCATGTAAGTTCTTCAAAATTAAAACTCCTCAGGCAGCATGGAATTCAGGTTAAAACGGAAAATTTTGCAGGCAAAATTCATTCAAAATCGATAATAATTGATGATTTGTACACAATAATCGGTTCAATGAATTTTTCCCGAAGTGGTGAAAACGTTAATGACGAAAATTTAATTATAATAAAAAACCCTGAAATTGCAGTATTTTACAAAACATTCTTTCAGTATTTATGGAAAAGAATTCCCGATAAATGGTTAAAATACAATGCCCGAGCAGAATCTTGGGATTCAATCGGCTCCTGCTCGGACGGGATAGACAATAACTTTGACGGAAAAATTGATAAGGAAGACAAATTGTGCCGGGCAGGCAAAAAGCGAAAAGTAAATGGTAAATGGTGAATAGGAAATAGAAGACAAGATGCGTGGAGGCGTAGATGCGTAGAGTAAAATGCTTTCAGCTCTTTAGTCTTTCAACTTTTTACCTTATAAATTAAAATTTTTTTCATTTAAAAACTACGCATCTACGCATCTTGTCTTCTTGTCATCTTTCTAATCCTTTTCCCCTTTTTTATCACTTATTCACTTTTCTTAAAACATGACTTGATTATGAGTTTTGCTTGTGTTTATATATATTTAAGGGTGTTCCTCTTATGCCCTTTCAAGTACAAAGGAACCAAGCGGCGGGTTCTCATTGTTAGAAATATAAGTAGGGTGCATTTATGCACCAAAAAGAAGGAAAAATTATGTTAAAAATCAGATTAAAAAGATTAGGTGCCAAGAAAGCTCCTGCATATAGAATTATCGTTATTAATTCAACCACAAAACGTGAAGGCAGACCTATTCAAGAATTAGGCCATTACAATCCGAAAACAAAGTTAATGAAATTAGATAAAAAATCTGCACTTGAGTGGGTTAAAAAAGGTGCTCAACCGACTGAAACGGTTAAATATCTTATTGATAACTGCAATACGGACGGTTCATTGAACTACAAGCCTAAAAAAGAAAAAAAACTCTCTAAAAAAGCTATTGCCAAGTTAGAAGCAGAAAAAGAAGCTAAATCTAAAGCAAAAGAAGAAGCTAAAACAGCTAAAGAAGCTCCCGTAGAAGAAGTCATTGAAGAAAAGACTGCTCCTGTAAAAGAAGCTAAAGCAGAAACTGCTGAAGTTGAAGCTGAACCTGCAACAGAAGCACCTGTGGAAGAAGCTAAAGCCGAAGAAGCTCCTGCAAAAGAAGCCAAAGCTAAAGCTGCCGAAACCGTTGCTGAAGAAAAAGCTGAATAATTTATAGGGATTATGTATGCGGTTATGTAGCTATGGTGCAAGCCTAACAGCTGGTTATGCAATTAGTGCCTGCTTTTTAACCCCTCACCCAATTTTTCTGACACTCGTTCCTCGTGTCGAAAAATACCCTCTCCCTCAAGGGGCGAGGGTATAAAACGCAAAAATCCAGAAGAATTAACACTCTACATATTTTGAATAACCCCTGTAATTCAGGTAAATAATTTAATAAAAAAGAAAGGTAAGGTATTAATCTTATCTTTCTTTTTGTTTATTGTTATTCGTCTTATACCGGTGCATAAATGCACCCTAACTACTCTTTTTCCCTTTTCCTTTTACCTTTTCCCTTACTTAATCGCTCCCCAGGCACGGATTTTACCTCGTTCGTATTTGATTAGATAATAGTTTCCTTCTTCTTCATATTGAATATTTGCATTTGTGTATATCTCTGGCTCAAGGCTTTCTATTTTGCCTTCTCTAAACAATTTTTTATTCTTTTTTTCTTGTTTTTTCTTCTCTCTGTCAGCTTTTTTTTGCGATTTATTGTCCATAGGCTGGGCAATTTGTTCTTGAGTTTTGTCTTCTTCAACTTTAAAAACAGGACATGAGGCAACTTGTCTGCCTGATTGTGCTAAAACCAATATTTGTCTGTCTGCTGACAAAATAAGTTCATAATACCCCGGCATAATAACATTCCCGTCGTCATCCGATATAGGATCAACTATAATCAAATTAGGATTTTTAGAAGAAGGATAAGAATACCTTACAAATCCTTTATCTCCATCCTTAATTCCGGCATTGTAAATATTCGGTCCTCTTGGCGGAAGAAGCCGTTCCACTGTTTTAAATTTTTCAAACTGTAATGCTGCGTTTGTTATAATATAGCTCCTTTTTTAGTTTATAAGTTGATAAGTCGATAAGTTGAAAAGTTTTTAAAGTGAGCGGTGAGCAGTGAACAGTGATCTGAATTTTTCTAGGCATCCACGCCTCTACGCATCTTGTCTTCTTTCCCTCTTTCTCTTTTGCCGCTTCACGCCTCACGCTTCACCTTTTTAATTAAATTCCTTATTATTTCCTGAATTTCTTTAAAATTTTTATCCAAGGCTTTATCAAATCCGACAAAAATTAAGGAAAGGTACTTTTGGGAATTAAAGGTTTCCCCGTCTTTAAGCAAAAGTCTGTAACTTTCTCTCATCAAACGTTTCAGACGATTTCTTCTTACAGCACGTTTGTGAGTTTTTTTACTGACAACAAAACCGACTTTTGTCGGAATTTTTTCATCAGGCTTTTTCTTGCCGACCCACAGAACAATTCCGCAACTGTGATAAGAATGCTTTATTCTGTAAGTTGCGTTAAAAGCCGATTGTTTTTTCAATCTAAATTGCTTTTTTAACATAACAAAATAATTACACAAATAAGGTACTGTGTCTAATATTAAACATTAGTTTGACCGGAAATTTTGCTTTGCAAAATTTCCGGTCAAACTACAAAATCTCTAACCCTCTTTTTCAATTTACCTTTGGATTAATATTCTTCAATTTTTATTGCATTAACAGGACAGGCAAGAGCTGCATCAATGCAGTCATCTTCATTACCTTCAACATATTCATTATTAACTGTTGCAACGTTATTATAAATTTCAAAGACCTCGGGATTAATCGCAGAACACGCCCCACAACCCGTACAATTATTTGATATGGTAACTAACATAAAACATCTCCTATTTTATACAATACATTACCATAATCCCATATATTACAGCGGAAACAATTGTCAGAAAAGGTAATTTCAGATTAGACAAAATAACTATTTAAATAGCCACTCTTTGACATTACTCGCCACATTATCAAATCCAATCAGTAACCCTAAATCTTTCGGCTCTATATTTTTATGATAAAAAATTACCGGGACGTATTCACGTGTGTGATCAGTACCTTCAACTGTCGGGTCACATCCGTGATCTGCTGTTATCACAAGCAAATCATCCTCTTTTAAATTTTTGAGGATTTCCCCGATATAAACATCTATTTCCTCAAGTGCAACTCCGTAGCCCTTTGCATCGTTTCGGTGTCCGTAAAGCATATCTGTGTCAACTAAATTAGTAAAAATTAATGATTTACTTGGGAGCTGCCCCCTCCCCCCTTGAGGGGGAGGGTTGGGGTGGGGGGCAGAAATACATTTAATTTTATCCAAATCAAGCTCATTTTTAACCGCCTGAAGAGTTAATTCAAGTCCTTCTTTATTACATCCGATGTGAACGGCATGGGTTATACCAGATTTTGCAAAAATATCTTCAATTTTTCCGATTGCAATAACATTTCCGCCTGTTTTTTGTACTTCATTAAGCAAAGTAGGCTTAGGCGGAACAAGCGAATAATCTCTTCTGTCTTTTGAAATCCTTGTCGGTTTTCCGTCAATTATTTGATAAGGTCTTGCAATTACCCGTGAAACATTGTACTTGCTGTTATCAAGAATTTTTCTTGCAATTTCACACCAACTGTAAAGGGTTTCCAGAGGGATTACGTTAATATCGACCGCAATTTGAAAAACACTGTCCGCACTGGTGTAAATTATCGGATATTTAGTTTTTTGATGCTTTTCGTTTAAATCTTCAATGATTTTAGTACCGCTTGCCGGATAATTCCCTAAAATAGCACCACAATTTGTTTTTTCAATAAATTCATAAATTATTTCATTATCAAACCCGTCGGGAAAAATTGCAAAAGGTTCATCCAAAACCACCCCTGCAATTTCCCAATGTCCTGTTGTCGTATCTTTGCCTTTTGATTTTTCTTCCATAATCCCGTATTGTCCTATGGGATTTGCTATCAAACAGACACCGGCACATTCTTGAATATTTCCCAGCCCGAGTCTTTGCATGTTTGGCAAATTCAGTCCGCCGCAAAAATTTGCAACGTTTTTAAGCGTGTTACATTCAAAAACATCGTTATACTCTTTACAATCAGGCATTGCACCAATGCCCATTGAATCTATTACTATTATAATCGCCCGTTTCATTATTTATCCTTTTAACAATACTTTTTTGTATTTAATACCGGTTTTGCCTCTAATTTAAAACCTAAATTTATAATAATTTTAAACAATGTATTTAAATTAGGAACAGCTTTTGAATTGAAAATTCTATAAAGATGTTCTCTATTAATATTTGCTAACTTAGAGAAATCTATGACACTACCTTGAGCTTTTATTAGCTTTTTTATAGAAAGAGCCAAGGCATCAGAATCTAAATCTTTGGAATATTCTTCCAATGCACTGTTTAAATACTCTGTAGCAAATTCTTTATCGGAAGATAATCTTGAAATTATATAATCATCAAATTTTTGATTTTTCATATTTTATTCCTTTCTTTATGGTTATTGTAATATTCAGTAGCTTTTTTAATGTCTTTTTCTTGTGTTGATTTATCACCGCCATTTAAAAGAATGATTATTTTTTCGTTTTCTTCTGCAAAATAAATTCTATAACCTGAACCTGTAAAAAATCTAAGTTCATTAATTGAATTTTTAAGCCTTTTAAAATCACCATAATGACCTACTTCAATTCTTTCCAATCTTGCCGTTATCCTCGTTTGTTTTTTAAATCAAATTTTTCAAACCATTCTATAAATGGTTTTTTCCCGGATTTATTTGTATAAATCTCTATTTCTTTGCTTAACATAACAATATTGTAGCGTAAAAGCTACATAAAGTCAAGTTTAAATCAAGCATTAACATAAAATCATATTTATGCTTTAATTATAATAGTAAATACATTCAATAAAGGAAAAGATAATGCAAGCACGCAGAGCCTCCAGAGAATTAGCGTTAATATTATTCTCACAACTGAATGAAAAAATTACTGATTATTCAAAAGATGATTTTGAGGATATAATTCTTAAATCCGTAAGAATTTTGACAAATAATGCCGGTGAAGATTTAAAATTAACCTTAGGAGCTTTATTTAACATAAAAGAATTTATAGAAGAATACGAAGCAGAACACGAAACTAATCTTCAAAGACCGCTCGGAGTTTCTAATATTCCGGTGCCGGTTCCAATGACTTCTGATATGATCGGCAGAATTGACGAAATGGTTGAAATAGCAGAAAAAGCACTTTTGGCACTTGAAATTGCAGAAATTGCAACACTCGAAAGCCAAAGCGAAGTTAAAAATTATGCAGTCTTAATTGCCGAAAAATTTAAAGAAAATTCAGAATTTGTTGACGAGCAAATTCAAAAATTTGCTAAAGGATGGGATATTCAAAGACTTGTAAAAATGGATAAAGATATTTTACGCATATCAATCGTAGAGCTTTTGTACATCAAAGATGCTCCAATGAAAGTTGTTGTTGATGAAGCACTTGAATTGGCCAAAAAATATTCAACCGATGAAAGCTCGTCGTTTATCAACGGAATTTTAGCAAAAGTTATTGTTGAAAACGGAGTTTCGTGAAAATGTTCAATTTTTTCAAGCTCAATTTTGATAAATTAAAACAAACGGTTTCTCAAACTGCAGAAACCCTTGTTGAAAATGTCGTTGAGAGCGTTGAAGATGAAGCCGAATTTTCGGAATTTGTGCTTGATGATATGGAAGATTTGCTTATTCGTGCCGATTTAGGGGTTAATTATGCTTCAGAATTAGTTGATAAATTAAGAAATCAAGACAAAATTAAGCCTTCTGATGTAAGGAATTATTTAAAAACCGAATTTTTGACAACTTTATCCGCAACCGGAGATACAAAGTTGAATTATAAAGAAAATGAATTGAACATTTATTTTATTTCCGGTGTAAACGGTGTAGGAAAAACGACTTTAATCGGCAAGTTAGCATATCGGTTTAAACTTAACGGCAAAAAAGTTTTAATTGCGGCAGCAGATACATTCAGAGCTGCAGCGGAAGAACAGCTTGATATGTGGTCAAAAAGAGCCGGTGCTGACATTGTAAGACGTGATAAAGCTGACCCTGCATCTGTTGTTTTTGAAGCTATTCAAAAAGCAAGAAGTGAAAATTATGATGTAATTTTAGTCGATACTGCAGGGAGATTACAGAATAAATTCAATTTAATGGAAGAATTGTCAAAAATTAAAAATGTAATTGATAAAAATGCAGCAGAATCTTTGCGTGAATGTATTTTGGTTTTAGATGCAAACACAGGACAAAACGGGCTTCAACAGGCAAAAATTTTTCTGGAGGCTGTTAATTTAACTTCGGTTGCTTTAACCAAACTGGACGGTTCAGCCAAAGGTGCAATTGTTCTTGCGGTTGCAAAAGAGCTTAAGCTTCCTGTAAAACTAATCGGCGTCGGTGAAAAAATGGAAGATTTAAAAGATTTTGACCCTAATGATTTCATTAATGCTCTTTTTTAAAAGAGGGAATAAACAAAGAACTTGCGGAAAAATTACACTTGTTTGTTTGCGAATTTATGAGCATTACAAGACCGGGTGCCGGGATAGTAAAATTTTTCTCGTAATTTTCCCTCCGCCTGCGGCTTTTTTATATTTCACGCTTTTTACTTTTCACTAGGGTCTGTCGACACTAATTACTGCAGACCGTCACCCTGAACTTGTTTCAGGGTCTAATATTTGTTCACTTGCAAGATGCCGAAACACCAGGTAGGGGCATAAAATCAGGTTTCGAGTTCCTCTCAACCGATTTTGCAGCCAGTTCGGCATGACGTATAGTGTTATTAATGTCCACACAACCTAGTCAAACCGCCATGACAACAATATTATTTTTATCGGCGAATTTTATGACTTTTTCAAGATCAACGATTATAGTCTCGTTTGCTTCAACCGTTAAAAGATTTGCTTTATATTTCTTCATTGTCTGAAGGGTTTTTAGTCCGATTGTCGGTATGTCGAAACGTTTGTCTTGAGACGGTTTAGAAACTTTAACCACCGTAGCTCCTGATTTTGCAAGTTTTCCGCCTCTGACAATACATTTGTCTGTTCCTTCAATTGCCTCCACTGCCATAATCATTTTGTTTTTTATTACAACAGATTGTCCTATATCTAATTTACCCATTTCTTTGGCTAAAGTAAAACCGTAATTTACATCATCCATTTGTGCCGCAGTAGGATTCAACTTACCTAAAACCCCTGCGGGAATCATTAAATTTTTGATAAAAATAGTTTGATCTAAAACCGTTATCCCGAATCTTTCCAGTTCCTGAACTATTCCAAGCATTACTTCGTCATCATTGAATTTTGTGGCATTTCTGATTAATTCAAGTGCTCTTGTATCAAATTTAGGGCGTTTTAAAATCAGTCCCTTATGGACTTTCCCTAAAAACGTAAGCTGTTTAATCCCTTCATCTTGAAGAATTTTCTCTATTTTTAAGACTTGCCCGGGCGAACAAGAATAAACCTGAGAACAATATTTTTTCAATTGTTTGTAATTATCAGACGAAAGCGAGATTGCAATAACATCAAAACCGTTATCTTTTGCGTATTGTGCCATTTTAACCGGTAATAACCCGTCACCTGCAATTAATCCCTGTTTTTGCTCCAACATTATAGACATAATTCCAATACTTCTCCTCTATGGTATTTTTTTTTAAATTATACCATAAAAGTGAGAAGTGAAAAAGTTTATAGGTTTATAGGGTGATAGGGTTATAGGTTATTTTCAAAACCCATAAACCCATAATCCGATAACCCTATAAACTAATCAACTTATCGACTTATAAACTATTCGACTGTTCAACTGTTCAACTGCATTTCCCCTTTACCTTTTACCTTTTCCCTTTTAAAAGGCGGAATTAGAAGGATTTCGTGTTGTAGTAAAAAACAAAAAAAACCCGATTATTGGATATAATCGGGCCATAGCTGAATCGTGTTAAGTATAAAGTCCTAAAGAGTACCAGACTCTTTCTTATTTATATTTATACACTAATATTATCATTTTGGATATTAGACACTTGTCTATAAATTTATAATCTTACGGGGATGTTTTTTTCTTTTAATTTCTGCTTTAGAACCCTGATTGACAAGGTTTCGTAATGAAAGATTGAAGCAGCCAAAGCGGCATCTGCCTTTGCTTTATCGAATACATCTACAAAATGCTCAACGTTTGCTCCTGCACCTCCCGAGGCAATAACAGGGATATTTACATTATCAACTACAAGTTTGGTCATGCCCAAGTCAAAACCGTTTTGAGTTCCGTCAGCATCCATCGAGGTAAGAAGTATTTCACCTGCACCGAGTTTTTCTGCCTGTTTAACCCAATCTGTAAGCTTTATCCCTGTATTTTTTTGTCCCGCATTTATAAATACATAAAAATCACCATCGGTATGTTTCGCGTCAATTGCAACAACAAGACATTGTGAACCGAAATAATCCGAAGCCTCTTTTATTAAGTCAGGGGTTTTAACTGCCGCCGAATTTATTGCAATTTTGTCGGCACCTGCCGTAAGCAGGTGCCGCATGTCTTCAATTGAAGTAATTCCTCCACCCACAGTAAAAGGGATAAAAACTCGCTTGGCAACACTTTCAACCATTTTAACCGTTGTCTTTCTGCCTTCATTTGTTGCGGTAATATCCAGAAAAACCAGCTCGTCAGCACCTTCATCGGAATATTTTTTAGCCAGCTCAATCGGGTCGCCTGCATAT
Organism: Candidatus Gastranaerophilales bacterium; assembly: GCA_028694425.1. Lineage (GTDB taxonomy): Bacteria > Cyanobacteriota > Vampirovibrionia > Gastranaerophilales > Gastranaerophilaceae > JAQVKX01. Next base: position 5,202 of record JAQVKX010000020.1, on the reverse strand, counting down.
TGCAAGTTCTCAAAGTTAATTCCTTTGACGGTTTCACCATTTTTTACATCTAAACATGGTATGATTCTCTTTGCCAGCATTTTTGTCCTTTTTTTAATGTAACATTAAATTTTGCGTCACCCTGAACTGGTTTCAGGGTCTATTTAATATGCTACGCCGGTAAGATGCTGAAACACCAGGTAGGTGCATAAAATCAGGTTTCGAGTTCCTCTCAACCGATTTTGCAGCCAGTTCAGCATGACGACCTATTTGTTTACCTTTTGCTTTTTGCCTTTTGCATTTGGCTATTCCCTTTGCCTTTCACGCTTCACAAATTTTCCAACGCTGCGATTTTCATCTTATCAACATCAGGAAGTTTTCCTATCCAAATTTCTTGAGATTTTGCTGCTTGATGAAGCAGCATGTCAAGCCCGTTAATTGTCTCCAGTCCGTATTCTTTTGATTTTTCAAGCAAAAGACTTCTGACGGGATTATAAATTACATCATAAATAACTGTACCCGGAGGTAGTTTGCTTATAACGTCTAATCCCAAAGGCATTTTATCAGCAGAATGACCTTTCATACCTATTGGTGTTGTGTTGACTATTATCGCAGAATTAAACAATTCACCCGTGCTTGAGTTTTGATAAAGTTTAAAGACAACATCAGGGAAAGTCGTTCTTAAATAATTAACCATATTTGATGAATTAATTATATTTCTCGAATAAAAATTAATCTGTTTTACGCCAAGCTCAATCAATCCTACGGCAGCTGCACGTGATGCTCCACCGGTTCCCAGAATACTCACGTTAGCACCTTGCAAATCTTTTTGTATCAAAGAGGGAATTGCTTTTTGAAATCCGTAAACATCCGTATTGTACCCATGAAAAGTTTTATCTGATAAGATTTTAATTGTATTGGCACATCCCGAAACATCGGCTATTCTGTCAACATGGTCTAAGAACAAAGCTATGGGGACTTTCAACGGAATTGTTACATTAAAACCGTTATAATCATTAGACTTTAAAAATTTTATACGTGAAATCAAGTCTTCGGGAGGAGTTTCCAAAAGCTCATAATTTCCTTCAATTCCGAGACTTTCAAGCCCTGCCTTGTGGATTACCGCAGATATCGAATGCCCCAGGGGATAACCTATTAAACCTAATTTATATGCCATGCTTTATTCCTCTTTTTGTCATTCTGAACTTATTCAATTTCAGAAAATTTCTTATTTTACTGTTACAGTCCTTTCATTCTTGTAAAAGGCCAAAAAAGTACAACAGCTTTTCCTACAAATCTTTCTCTTGGGAGAAACCCCCAAAAACGACTATCTTGAGAGTTTCCGCGATTATCGCCAAGCATAAAGTAATTATCTTTAGGAACAGTAAAAGGTCCACAGTACATTCTTTCGGTACAGGGAATGTAATCATAATTATCTAAAATATATTTTTCCTGAAGTTGTTTATTATTTACAAAAACCTTATATTCCCCGCTTTTATCAGGTTTTATTAAAATTTTATCACCCGGTAAACCTATTACACGTTTGATATAAGCTATATCTTTACAGAAAAACCCGGTTAAACGTTCAAATATTGCTAAAGGTCTTTCATCAAGAGGTTCCATCGGGGGGTAAAAAACCATTATATCACCTCGCTTTGGGGTCGTAAAAAATCTTGAAACTCTTTCTACAAATATTCTGTCTCCTTCAATTAAAGTCGGCCTCATTGAACCTGATGGAATCCAACGAATTTCACCAATGAAAAACCTTATTAAAATAACCATAATTATAACAAAAGCAGCGGTTTCTATTGCTTCTTTAAATCCGGCTTTTATTTTTAATTTAATTTCATCTATTTGCATTTTTTCTCTTCTATAGATTTGTTTTCAATAATTGAATAAGCTCTATTATTGCTTTTTTGTAAATATTATTTTCTAAAGTCTCGATTGCCGAAATTGATTTGTTAAAATAATTTTCCATCAAATCTTTGGTTTTTGCAATCCCTTGTGAAGATTTTATTTCACTCAGGATGTTTTCGGAGTTCAAGATATTTTTGTTTTCTTGATAAGCAAAAATAGCCGGAGCTGTGTAAATACCCGAGTTAATATCAGGACTTGTTTCAGTATATAAAATATTTATCAAATCATCACGGATTTGAAAAGCTATACCGAAATTTTGTGCAAAATCACTTCCCGTTTGTTTTAAATCTTGTGAACTGTTGTTCAGGTATAATCCGCTTAAAACTGCTATTTCAAATAAAAGTGCCGTTTTGTCTTTTGATTTTTCAATATATTCATCAATGGATGTTATTTGAAACTTGCTGAAATATTGTTTAATTTCTCCCATACAGGTTGATTTAAGTGCGGAAGAAAATATTTTAATTATATCGAAGGAATTTGTTTCTACAACTTTTTCCATGGCAATTGAAAGCAATAAGTCCCCGGCAATTACTGCTAAATTGTTGTCGAATTTTGTATTAATTGTTTCTTGTTTTCTTCTGATTTGAGCTTCGTCTATTACATCGTCATGGATTAAAGTTGCATTGTGTATAAGCTCTACTGCAAGCAAAATATCATACTGCTCAGGTGTAATTTTTCCGAAAACACATTTTAAAAATAACATCCCGACCAACGGTCGAAGTCTTTTTGCAGGAGCTGTAAGAAAATTCAATAAATCTTTATCCAGAGGAGTATTATTTTTAAATAAATCGCTTATACTACATTCTAAAACATATAAATCATCTTTTACCGATTGTTTTATACTATTATATTTCTCTAAATCCATAATTACCTTAAATAACGAGTGAATACAAAACAATCCTAACACAAGTAAATAAAGACGTCAAAAGCAAAAAGGAAGAATAGGAAATAGGAAATGCGGAAGAGTGAAGCGTGAAGGGTGAAGGGGGATTTCCCATTTAAAAACCACGCATCTACGCATCCACGCCTCTTGTCTTCTTTTCCCCTTTTCCCCTTTCCCTTTTCCCTTTCTATTTCTCACTATTCACTATTCACCATTCGGCATTCACTAATTTAACATCTCGTAATATTAGTTGATTTAAAAAAAACAAAATGTGGCATAATAATTACATAAAGGATATATTTACCCTTTTTTACTTCGATTGGTTATTTAAAAAAAATAGGAGTCAGGAATTATGATTAAAAACAAAACAAAATCGGGAACGATTTCAACAGAATTGGCAATCGGTATCGGTTTAGCGGTTGTTGTACTGTTTGTTGTATTGGGATTGTTTAGCGATAATCTTTCCACATTGGTCTCAAACACTAATTTAAAAAACATCTTTGACGGTAACGACAAAACATCCTATACATCGTTTAACCGTGATTATTCGGACACACAGGTAAATGTGCAAACCATAGGCGAACAAGGTCTTGCAATGTTAAGAAAAACAGCAAATAACAAAGCTATTGTCCAGATAGCAAAATTACTTTCAAATGCTGATACAACAGCAATTAACGTAAATTCAATAGTTTATTTATCAAAAGCAATTGATGAACTGGCCGGAGAGCCTCACATTTGTGTATATATGAAAAAAGAATCACTTGAAAAATGTAATAATGAAGAAATCGGCGGATATAATTACAAAGTAACACTCGACAGTTCTTCTCTTACAATAGAAAAAGTTAATAAGAATGGTACAACGGTTGAATTAAACAGAGTTTCAACAATATCTTCTGCCCCGGCAGCAGTTTTTAGAAGTTTCTATCCTAATGCAGCTGCTCCACAATTGACAAAATATCAATTTATTAAAGACCTTTCAGGAAAATCTCAACTGCATGTGTACAGCCATGTTTTATTGATAAGATTGTTAGATTATTATCAAAATAGAGAAATAACAACATCTAACTCCGGTTCGGTTACAACATCATCAATAGTTTCAGTAACTTCATTTTTAGAAGAATTAAAAGCTGCAATTAGAAGTGCCTATGAACGTAATTGTCCTGTTAGAGGCTCCTTTCCTATTTGTGGCAAAGGCATAGACCAGAAAGATTTCAATATACTTAATTCTTGGACAGATAATTTAATAAGCAAATTTACAACAAATACATCCAAAGATGAAATTGTCAGTAATTTCAAAAATAGTATAAGTCCCAACATTATTTCCAGAGTAAATGATGATGTTAGTTCATGTTCTATTCTGGTTAAAGGACTTGTTGATGTTGCAAATGATTATTCAATTCCTTTAAGCGAGTTTGGAATAACTCAAACTGATCGTGGTTATACGCTTACAGCCGGCAATGAAACCTGTAGTGCGTCATCAAATTGAGCTTCGAGCAGGGCACTTTTAACATCATCGTAACTTATTTTAGGATTAATACGATTTAGGCAGGTGAGACAATTCTCATCTGTCTTTTCGTTGAAAAGTTTTTCAATCAGGTTTTTGTCAAAATCAAACAATATTGAACCATGCTGCAAAATATAACCTCCTTTTCTGTATTGGGCGGAACCGATAAGTTTTTTCCCTTCAAAACTCAAATCGGCACCGGTTGAAATCGACATGCAGTAGTCAAATTTTGTATGAGGGCGTTTATTTTGCCCGAATTCAAGTTTAATCCCAAGGTTTTCAAATCCGTCAATCAAAAATTGAGAAATTTCTTTGTAAGAATTAACCACACTTTCGCCATTTTTTAAACTTAATACGGGACAAATGTAAGAATAAGTTAACTCTTTGTCATGCAAAAGGGCTCTACCGCCTGTCAGACGTCTTACCACGTCAATATTTTTTGATTTTAAAAAGTTTTTATCAAGAAAATCATCATTTTGGTTTCTGCCCAAAGAAACACAAGCCGGTGACCATGCGTAAAGCCTTAGAATTGGTTCTTTTAGTTGGTTTTTTATTGCAAAATCAAGCAAATCATTGTCGATTTGCATATTTTTTTCCCCTGTATTAATTTCAAATTCTATGTACTTCATAGTGTTATTATAGCAAAAAGGAAATAGGAAATAGGGAACAGGGAACGGAAAAGAAGACAAGATGCGTGGATGCGTAGATGCGTAGAAAACAAAACTTTTCACTCTCTCACTTCGATTCACTGCTCACTGTTCACTGCTCACTTTTAAAACTCTTCAGCCTTTTAGCTAAAGATTTAGCAAGCCAATAAATGCACTAAGCGTTCATGGGCATCATGGATTTGGTAAACTTCATCGTGTATAATGTGCTTCACGCAACCAATTGAGCCGCCCAACTCCGCTCTAAGTACCGA
>JAQVKX010000019.1 GCA_028694425.1 Candidatus Gastranaerophilales bacterium | reverse complement strand
CTCGTACCTCGTTTCGAAATTCATCCCTCTCCCCCAAAGGGCGAGGGAGCAAAAGTAGTCGTATATTAATGGCGACATGAAAACTTGTTTTAAATGCTTATTAAAAGAACATGTGTGTGTGTGTGTGCAAACAGTGTGTTTCTGGATTTCATACTTCTCAACTCCCATATTCTTTCTTTTCCTTAAGTCTGTAAACTATCTTAAAAGTACTATTTTTTGCTCGATTTGTCAAGTTTTTGAAGCCGGGAAATCGAAGAAAAATTAAACTATTCAACTTTTTAACTTTTTAACTTCTTTTTGCTATGTGATTAATACATTTTGATTATCGCCCTGACTTCTTTTAACACTTTTTGTGCTTCTCCCCTGGCTTTTTTAGAACCTGATTGAATTATTTCCTTGACTATTTGAGGATTTTTTTCTAAGTGTCTGCGTTTTTCTCTAATCGGGGCAAATTTTTCGTTAATAACATTTCCTAATTGTCTTTTACAATCAGCACAGCCTCTTTGTCCTTTTTCGCATTCAGATTTTACTGCTTCAAGTGTTTTTTCGTCGGCAAAGATTTGCCAGTATTTAAAAGCTACTTCGCATTGGTCGGGATGCCCCGGGTCGTCTTTGCGGATTCTGCTTGCATCCGTAATCGCACGCATCATCTTTTTTAAGGTTGTTTCTTCATCATCGGAAATTCTTATATCGTTATTAAAAGATTTCCCCATTTTATTACCGTCTAAACCGCAAAGAAGAGGTGTTTTTGTAAGTTTTGGCACAGGTTCATTAAAGAAATCCGCTTGATAAATATTATTAAACCTTCTTGCAATGTCTCTTGTAATCTCTATATGAGCAACCTGATCAATCCCAACCGGCACAACTTGGGCATTAAACATCATTATATCCGCACTCATTAAAACAGGATATCCCATTAAACCATAACTTATCTGAGAGTTTGTTCCTTCTTTTGTTTTAAGGATTTTTGCCATTTCTTTTAATGTCGGGTCACGCTCCACCCAGTTTTGGGGCGTAACCATTGACAAATAAATGTTAAGTTCTGCAATTTCCGGAATTAAGGATTGAACATAAACGGTTGATTTTTCAGGGTCAATGCCACAAGCCAACCAATCAGTTACTACATCGATTACATTTTTATGCAAATCCTCCGTCTTATCATACTTGGTAGTGAGGGCATGCCAGTCTGCTACAAAGAAATAACAATTATATTCATCTTGGAGTTTAACCCAATTCTCAATAACCCCAAGGTAATGCCCCAAGTGTAATTTCCCCGTAGGTCTCATCCCTGATACTATTTTTTGTTTAAAATTACTCAATTTACCTCCTGATTTAGTTGGACAGTTTTAAAAATTTTTTGTTGTCGGGCAAGTATGCCCGACCTACCTTTCACTTTTACCTTTTACCTTTTCCCTCCTATTATATTCCAAAGAATTTATAAACTCAAAAACTTTATCAAAACACCAGGTTGCATCCCAATGATTACCGCTTTCAGAAATATATAACAGAGCATTAGTGTTAATTTCTGCAAGTTCCAATGCATTTTGGCAAGGTGTTATCTTATCAAATTTTGAATGTAAAATCAGGATGGGACATTCTACCTTCCCAATTCTTGATAAATTATCGATTTTTTGGATAAAATCAATTTTCTCAATGTGTTTTTTTATAAAAAAGGCTAATAAATCCAAATGCAGCCTCTTATAATAAAAGTAAGAAATATCACTTGCTGCGGATTTGATTTCTTTTATCGGCGATTGAAGAATTACACCCAAAATATTATTGTTTAAAGCTGTTTCAAGAGTAACGACAGTTCCAAGTGAATGTCCCCAAAGGATTATTTTATCTTTATCCACTCCGAGCTTTTTAAGCTGAAGGATTGCATCTTGAGCGTCATTATAAACTCCCTGCTCAGAAGCCTTTCCGCTGCTCTTATAATGTCCTCTGTAAGAGAGCATAAATAATCCAAAACCTTTTTCTAAACAGTAAAGGGCGATGTCCTGATGGCTTAAAATAGATTCTGCCTGACCATGCAGGTGCAAAATAACGGGCATTTTGTTCTTAGGCTTGATAAACCAAGCATAAAGCTTAATCCCTTCAGAATTAATAAACCTCAGAGGATTAATTTTTTTAAGCAATCCTCGTTGAATTCTTTTTGCCCGTAACTTAGAAGGTTGAAAAATCAGGTAATTCTCAATATTTTTTCTGACCGTAATAAAAAACTTACCTTTTTTTTCGAACAACGGATAAATTAACAACAGAATTACTTTTTTAAAGATAAAGAAATAGAAAAATATCTTTCGCACACATAGATTATAGCATATAACGAGGGGAATAGTAAATAGAAAATGTGAAATAAAAAAGGGAATAGAAGACAAGATGCGTGGATGCGTAGAGGCGTAGTTTTTAAACAAAACTTTTCACCGGTTCACCTTATAATCTTATAACCCCATTCACACCCTCATCGAGCCGCCGGTAGTTATCCGTACGGGATTTAAAGCTGCTTTTTTTCTGTAGTCGTCCATGTTTATTCTGTTTTTTGGTAATTCCGGTGGTGTTATTGAAGTTGTTTTTTCTTCTTTTTCTAATTTTTCCTGTGCCAACATTTGTTTTTGTTTTGCTGCTGCCAAAGGATTTCTTAATAAAGGAGTAACAATATTTGAAGAAATTACAGCACCTATAACATTTCCGATAACTCTTACCCCACTTTCAAACGGTGCATATGTATCATCATGAAATTCCTGTAATTTTTTTATTATCACTTGATCTTCTGCTATTTGTTCGGGGGTGAATTTTAAACCATGTCCTATATTATTATTTATGTAACCTTGATATGTATTTATTTTGTCACGAATTGCTTCACCGATGTTAGGGAGTTTTTTACCGGCTTCTCTGAGATATTGTATACCTTCATCTTTACAAAACTTTTTAATCTCAGGAGTAATTATTCTGCCTGAGCTTGCCAGCTTTTTAGCCGAATTCTGGATAAAAGCAGTCAATGTGTAAAAAGAAAGTATATTAATCGCTGCATCCGCAATCTCTTGCGGAATAAGAAATTTTTTATGTTCCTTGGGAATTTCATCATTTGTTGCTATTCCGAAGATTTGTCCTGCTGCCGAAAAAATCCATCCTAAAGTCCCTGTATGAAGAAGCATTTTGCCTGCATCTTGAGAGTACGCTTTGAAAAGATTTGTTTTTATATGTTCAAAAAATCCTAAAGAAGGGGTCATTTATTACCTCCTTCTGTTGATTTTTTATCAGGAATTTTTTCATCCTTATTGATTTTTTTAACGAAAAAATTTGTCAGGTGGGTTGTTAAAGGTGCATCTATAAGAAAGTTGGTAAATATCATAATAACAACAGCCGCAAATGTACCCATTGCATTTCTATATTTATTTATCCTTTTAAAATCAGCATGTCTTAATTCACCTTTAGGTAATAAGCACTGTTGCCAAGGTTTAAACTCTTTTATAATTTTTTCAGCTGTTTTTTTGCTTTTTTTGACTAACTCTGCTTCCGTGTGTTCATTTTGCGTAAAGCTTTTTGTTGCCGAAATACAGACTTGACGTATAATTACACCGGTGAGTGTTCCGGCTATAATTTTACCTAATATTCTTGCACAAGAAGTTTTTCTGGTTTCTTCATCCGTCTTTTTGTTGTATAAATCAAAAAACGGTTGTGTCATAAGTGCGGTAATACCTGCAACCAAACGCTGCATAGCAGAATTAAAATCTGTTCCCATCCAATTAAGGTTTTTAATAGCTCTATCTCCACTGACTTCAAGCGTTAATGCCCTAAAATTGGGATTGTCTGTTTTTGTACTTTTAAAATCAGAATAGACAGTACTATTTTTAGTACTGCCTTTATTGTTGTTTATTTTGACTATAGGCACTATTAATGTCATCTACACCCACCTAAACATTTAAAATCCGTGAAGATTTAAAATTGCCAAGTTTTACATGAAATTTAATGAATATTTACAATTATGGTTAAAATTCTTTTGTTGACTGCCTAAATAGCTTGCTGCACTTGACATTTTTTTACATTTGTGCTATAATACAAGCGGGTAAAGATAGGAGAAATATTATTATGATGACCGGTTCAGTAGGTAGATTAAGTGCAAATAATGCGGCATACAATTGGATGAGTGCTGCTAATTGCCGTACCCGTCTGTGCTCTTTCACCGGAAATCCTTCCGGAGCTCTTCAATCAGATAAATATTTAACTTCTCAGATGCTTAATGACAGTTTGACCTACAAAGCAGGTTTGCTTCAAGAAGAAAGCCTGAAAAAACTTTCTGATGAAAATATCAAACGTTCATTTTCTACTTTTGCATAAGAATTTAATTTAAAATATCCTAAAAAACAGAACATTTTCTGTGAAATTTTCTAGTGCTGCATTCTTATTTTGCCTTCTTGTTTATAAAGTCTCATGAAATTTTGTTTTGCCTGGCTGTAATTATTAATTGTAGTTTCAAGTGACTTATTGACAAGTATAAACATTAGAGGGAAAAAGATTACCGCTGTAACAGAAGCCAAAACCGCATGTTTGAAAAAATGGCTTAACTCACGTACTCTTTTTGTTTTTGTTAAAAATTCGTTTTGCTCTTTTAAAAGTTTATTTATAACATTTTTTCTCTCTTCTACGGATAATTTTTCCATAAAGTTAATATTTTCGGGATTAATATAGACCACGTATTTTTTTGAATTAGGGTCAATAAGCATTTTCTTTCTTACAATATCTTTAGGTTCTGTTCCTAATTGCGAGCTCTGTTCAGTTTCTTTGATTATCCCTTGCATATTACTTTCTGCCTCTTCTTCCTCTTCTTCAATTTCTTCTTTTGAAAAATCTTGTTTAGCAAGTTTTTCTTGTATTTTATCTATATCAATAACTTCATCAAATTGAATTGATTCAATATCAGATATACCGGAAAATTCTTGTGTTATTTCACTTTTTTTTGGTTTTTCTTCAATGTATTCGTCATTATCTTCAGTTTCTTCTTCTGAACTTTCTTCCTGAACTTCTGTGTTTTCCGTTTCTTCAGGCACTTCAAGTTCCTCCTGAGGTTGAGGGTCTTCAGAACCTTCGGTCATAACTTCTGCCGGTTCGATTTCCTCTTCTTTTTCAGGGGTTTCCAAACTTTCTTGCTCTTCTTTTTTTTCTTGTTCTTCAGGAAAATTTTCCAAAAGCTTACCTCTTATTTTTCTTTGTGCTAAACTTTATTATAACTTATTTTCTTACAATGGGCAAGTTAATTTGAAAGAGTAGAAATGGATACGGATAAAAAAAAAATAATATATTACGTTAAAAAATTATGTAATCCGAGTGTACTTGTAATCGGTGATTTAGCACTTGACGAGATGATTTACGGTGATACCGAAAGAATTTCCAGAGAAGCACCCGTTTTAATTCTTCAACATACTCACACAAACCTGATTTTAGGCGGAGCTTCAAATGCGGCACATAATGCTTCTGTGATTAATGGCGGCAAAGTAAGCGTAATAGGGGTTTTGGGTGAAGACTATCAAGCCGAACAATTAATTTCAACATTTAAAAAAGCAAGAGTTAATACAAAATATTTGATTAAAGACAAAAAACGAAAAACTGTTACAAAAACAAGGATTTCAGGTTCTTGCTCCCATTCTATTACTCAACAGATTGTACGTATTGACCGTCAGACAAATGATTTTATCTCACCTGAGACAGAAAAAAAAGTTATTGTAAACATGGAAAAAGCAATACCGTTACATGATGCGATAATCCTCTCTGATTATCATATAGGAACTCTTACACAAAATGTTATAAATAAAGCAATTGAACTTGCAAATAAACACGAAAAAATCATTGTTATTGATGCACAAAAAAACTTGGACAAGTATAAAAATATTACGGCAATGACCCCAAATTTACCTGATACCCAAAAATTTGTCGGATTTATGATTAATAATGATGAAGATATGGAAAAAGCAGGTAATAAACTTCTTGAGACTACAAATGCAAAATCGGTTTTAATCACCTGTGGTGCAGAGGGAATGGTTTTATTTAAAAAATGTGAAAAAATGGTTAAAATACCTGTTTTTAATAAATCCGAGGTTTTTGATGTAACAGGTGCCGGAGATACGGTCACATCATTGTTTACAATGGCATTGGCGGCAGGAGCAGAGCCTGAATATGCCGCTGTAATAGGGAATATTGCGGCAGGAATTGTTGTAAAACATTTTGGATGTGCAACTACAACTATCGATGAGATTTTAACTGTATTAATATGAATTTTTAAGGTAGAGGATGCGGAAAAATTAAAAATTTTTCTCGCACCTCCTTAGTCCAGTAAAAGCCAAGCTACCCTTTTACCAAGGCTATGCTTGGCTTTTACCTTCTTTAGGTCGGGCACGGAATAATCTCAAAATTGTAGATTTTGGAATTATTCCGTGCCCTCGTATTATTATTTCAAAAAGGTTTCAATAAAACCATCTAAATCACCATCCATTACCGAGTCTACATTCCCGACTTCATAATTTGTGCGGTGATCTTTAACCATTTTATACGGGTGAAAAACGTATGAACGAATTTGGGAACCAAAATTTATATCAAAATTTTCACCTTTAAGTTCAGCAAGTTTTTTTTCATGTTCTGCTTGTTTCAACGCTAATAATTTTGAAGCCAAAATCTGCATGGCATTTGCTCTGTTTTGTAATTGAGAACGTTCCTGCTGACATTTAACAACAATCCCGGTCGGTTTATGGTAAATTCTTACAGCAGTTTCAACTTTATTAACATTTTGCCCGCCGGCACCGCCTGAACGCATTGTTTCGATTTCAATTTCTTCTGCAGGAATGACTATTTTCTTTTCAAAATCCTCAATAATGGGGGAAACCTCACATGAGGCAAAACTTGTTTGACGTTTTCCGTTAGCGTTAAAAGGAGAAATTCTCACTAATCTGTGGACGCCTTTTTCTGCTTTAGCATAACCGTAAGCAAATTTTCCTGTAATCTTTATAGTTGCAGACTTAATTCCTGCTTCTTCACCTTCGGATTTATCAAGCAAATCAACCTTCCATTTATGACTCTCTGCCCATCTCATATACATTCTGAGAAGCATTTCCGCCCAATCCTGAGCATCTGTACCACCGGCTCCGGCATTGACCGTTAAAATCGCATTAGCCTCGTCATATTCTCCGCTTAACATCTGTTGAATATCAAATTTGTTAAGTTCTGCTTCCAATTTTACAAGATTTGTTCTTGTTTCTTCAAGCAATTCTTCATCATTAAGCTCAATAGAAATTTCAATATCGTCTAAAAGAGTTGTCCAAGAATTAATTAAAGATAATTTATCCTTAATTTCTCTTACCTGAGCACCCAAAGACGAAGCTAAGTCCTGGTTGGACCAAACATCAGGTGATTGAAGTTTCTTCTCAAGTTCTTCCAACTCAATAGTTAACTTTTTTGGGTCAAAGACATTCACGTGCTTTTTCAACACGTGCCTTGAGGTTGTTAAATTGTTGCTTTAATTCTATATCCATAATATTATTATACTATAAAATAATAAAGTTGCGTCATCCTGAACTTGTTTCAGGATCTTACCGGTTTTTTAAAAAGAATTTAAATTAAAATCAGATTTATAGTAAATAAATTGATTATTAATTTTTTATCATGTTCTTTATCAAAAGCATATAAATAGTTTTTTAACATTTTTCTATTGTATAGATCCTGAAACAAGTTCAGGATGACGCAATAATCTATTTATTACCCTTTTCCTTTATCCGCAAACTCACTGTCCAAACGCAAGAAAACAGGCTTAATCTCTTCTTTTGAAATTAATTTGCCGATTTTGATGTTATCCAAAGTTAAATTATCAAGTTTCATGCTTAAATCAAACTTCAATTGGTTTGCCATTTCTTGAGCGATATTGGGACAAAACGGATAAATTAAAGCTGTTACAACACACATTACTTCGAGAACATTAACCAAGACTTGTCCGCATTCGGACATTTTTCCTTCTTTGGCAAGCGTCCAAGGTTCTATTCCGGCAACATATTTATTGGTAAAATCAACAAGATTAATAATTTCTTGTCCGGCTTCCTGTATTTTAAAATTGTCAAAATTCTCCTTGACATGAAAAATAACGTATTTTACATTATTTAATAAAGGATTATTTGTTTTAAATTCCTCTTTTATTTCACCGTCAAAGTATTTTACAAGCATGGAAAGAGTTCTGTTTAAAAGATTTCCCATATTATTCGCCAAATCAGCATTTACTTTTTCTTTGAAATCTTCATCGGAGTAATTGCCGTCTTTTCCCACAGGTGCTGCTGTTACCATATAATAACGGAAAGCATCGGGAATTTTTAAATCCCATGCTTTTAAAATATCAATCGGAGAAATAACATTTCCAAGTGTTTTAGACATTTTTTCCTTATTAATATTAATAAAACCATGCACCAAAAGCTGTTTAGGTAAAGGTAAGCCTAATGCCAATAAAATTCCGCTCCAGTAAATACTATGGAATTTCAAAATGTCTTTACCGATTACATGATGCACGACCGGCCAATATTTTTGAAACTTTCCACTCGGATTTTCTACATCATAGCCCAAAGCCGTAATATAATTTGAAAGTGCATCAATCCAAACATAAATTACTTGGGGGTAAATGTTATCGTTATTATCAAGTACGGGAATACCCCAGGATACATTCGCAGAAGAACGTGACACAGAAATGTCTTCAATATTTTCCAGTTGATTTAAAACCTCGGTTGCTCTGAATTCCGGTATTATAAAATCAGGATTTTCTTTTATGTGTTTTGTAATCACATCTTTATATTTGGTTAATCTAAAGAAATAATTTTCTTCACTGACCTCTTCGGGCTTTTTCATATGTATCGGGCAAAGCCCGTCTTCTGTTAAGTCTTTTTCGTTTAAAAATCCCTCACATCCGCTGCAATAAAGACCTGTGTAAGAATGTTTATAAATATCGCCTTTTTCTAAAAGTTTTTTGAAAATAAGTTGAACAGTCTTTTTGTGTTCTTCATCGGTTGTTCTTATAAATTGATTATAATTAACATCCAAGGCTTTCCAGGCTTCTTTAAACTTTGCTACATTTTCATCACACATTTGTTTAGGCTCAATACCTTTTTCTATAGCAGTTTTTTGGATTTTAATCCCGTGCTCATCCGTTCCCGTAAGAAAATAAACATCATCACAACGTTGGGTAAAATGTCTTACGATAACATCTGAAAGTATTTTTTCATAAGCGTGTCCGATGTGCGGAGCCCCGTTAACATAATCTATTGCAGTTGTTAAATAAAATTTTTCCATAAATTTATTATATAAAGTAAATAGTGAATAGTAAATAGTAAATAGAATCTTCTGCTCACTGTTCACTGCTCACTTAATAAAACTTCTCCACTTCTCAACTTATAAACTAAAAAGCTACGCATCTACGCATCTTATCTTCCTGTCTTCTTCTTTTAAATTGTAAACTTTTTGTAATAAAAAGTGATTTTTTCTTAAAGATAATTAAAAAATAACCGATACATGGAGTGTAGCTCAATAATAAAAAACTGGAGAAAGCAAAATGGTAAATCCGATTAATGTAAACACACAAGGAATAGGAAACGGTTACGGTTTTGGTCCGAAACCGAAGCAAGAAGAAAAAGAAACCAAAGAAATGGAACAAATTTTAAGTGGTGAAAACCCAACACCTGTTTCGGCTGACGAAGTTTTAAGTTTTATGGCACAATCAGCAGCTGTAGTTGCTCCTTCAAGTTCTGTTGATACATCAAAATATGTTGACAGCGAAAGTGAGGTAAGAATAGCAAGCTTTATGGCAAGTTTTGAAGACATAGTCGCTACTAATTTAGCAGCTATATCTGCCGAATTTCCTAATATGTCAGATAGTGCAAAACAAACATTGGCATTGGCACAAGTTAAATCATAATCTTATAAATATACAACCCCGAAAAAAAGAACCTATCATTTTTATGATAGGTTCTTTTTTATTTGCCCTGGGCCAGACTTGAACTGGCACGAGGTTATTAACCCCATTGGATTTTAAGTCCAACGCGTCTACCGATTCCGCCACCAGGGCTTGATTATTTAATTGTTATTTTACCTTGGCGGTATCGATAGACGGCGTCTACCTCCCCTCCATCTCGAACGATACTTAATCGTTCTCGCGGAGTCCTTGCCACCAGGGCCTACTTTTTCTGTAGAAAAAGTAGGCAAAAAGACTTTTCATATTTTAAACCTACTTTGGTTCTACAAAAGATATGTATTTAGTTTTCATTTTACCTTGGCGGTATCGATAGACGGCGTCTACCTGCCCCCTTCGATTTTTGATACTTAATCAAAAATCGTGGGGACCCTGTCACCAGGGCCTACTTGGTTGAAAAGTTGAAAAATTTTTCTGCCCACGGCTCACTGTTCACTACTTATGCTATTATAAAAAAAATCTCATGTCCAGCTTAAATTTTGTTGGTAAAAAATTCATCACCGCTGCGGGTTATTCTGTATTCATCTGCTTCTGCCGTTCCGGTTAAATCAGGTACCAATTCAAGCAAGTTTTGATTTACGGCATCTTGCAATACGTCATGGTCAATAATTTCAGATAAATTGTTCATCAACTTTGCGTTGATTTGTTTTAATGAAAATAGTTCCATTTTTTCAAATTCAGATAAATAATATGCTGTAATAATCAAATAATGTATTTTTTCTGTCGGATTTTTTGTTTTTACCAAATTTAAAAATACTTGATCTTTTATCCTATTTCGTTCAAAATCCGGCACCTCTGTTGTTTGTTCCAAAACTTCCTCAAAATCTGTTATTTCAGTCGGTTTTTCTTCCACTTCTTCTGTCAGAGGATTTTGCATTGTGTTTATTGTTCTTAATGGGCTTGATGATTCAATAATTTCAGGGTTTTGTTCAGGTATTTTATTTGTGAATTCTTCTTGTTTGACAGGTGAAGGATTGAGAACACTTTTAAACGGACGATTATTTACATAATCATCTGCATTTGCAACCCAAATCTGGAATTGTCTTTCAACAACTTCTCTGTCTTCTGTTGTAAATTCAACAAAAACATCATCTTTCTTAAATGTGAAAGTATATTTTGACATAATTTTTTACCTTAATTTTGACCTTTTTGCATAATATCTTCACGCCACTTGTTAAGTTGCTGTTCGACAAACTCTAAGTCATCCGATTTTAACTCTATTTCAATTTCGCCTTTTTTCATTTTAAATACGTATTCGTGCATAATTTCTCCTTGTTTTAGTTTAAATAAGTTCAATAATCTATATTTTAACTCAAAAAAAATATATTACAATTTTATTTAAAATAGGAGTTCAATGGAGAAAAAAAATTTATCTTATGTGAAGACACTCAAACAAAACCTTATATATATAGCGAATCGGAGTACATAATTTTTCCGCAACCTCATATAACATTAATTTTAACAAAGGATAAAAATACAACAATTATATGTGTTTTTTTAAAAATTTTATATTAATATATAATTACTTATAGTTTTTTTGGAGCTTTTTATGGTTGATAAATTAAATACAGAATTAGATGAAGCGTTTTTAAAAAAGTTTTTTGGCTTAACTGAAAGAGTTATCCCTGAAGACCAAGAAATTACACCTGCAATGTTGAGAAGGCAGTTAGATGAAATTGAAACAACATTAAATGAAGCTAAGCTTGAAGCTAAAGAAAAAGCTGCTGTTGCAGCATCTGTTAACGAACAACTTTCACGGCAACCTGCGGGTCCGCCTCCGATGTTTGGGGATAATCCCGATGAAGATGTTTTTAATTTACCTAAAAAAACAATTCTTATTATTGATGACTTGGGAGTTATAACTTATCAACTCAGTGTTTTGTTCAAGCAATACAATTTTGATGTTATAACATCAAAAGAAATTTATGATGCAATTGAAAAGTTTAAAAAGCAAAGTTTTGACATAGTTGTAATGGATTTATACATTCCAACCGAGAGGGAAGGTTTCATTCTGCTTGAAGAGTTAAAGAAAATTGCATTAAGCAAGCAAAAGGTTATCAAAATCGGTGTAATGTCCGCTTCTGCAAAAAAAGAGCATAAGCAATTATGCAAAATGAAAGGTGCCGAATTTTACCTTGAAAAAATCGACGATTGGCAAAAAGAACTTTTCAAATTGATAAAAGATGCCTGAGTTTAGAAATTTAAACCAGCTTCTCTGGCAGCATCTGCTAAAGCGGCAATTCTTCCGTGATACAAAAACCCGCCTCTGTCAAAAACAACGTCTTTAACACCTTTTTTTAATGCTTTTTTTGCAATTGCTGCTCCAACTGCTTTTGCAGCTTCAACGTTTCCGCCATGACCGAGTTTTGTTTTTAAATCTTTATCTACTGTTGATGCTGATGCAATAGTTTTTCCCGCAACATCATCAATCAATTGTGCATAAATATGTTTTGTGCTTCTGTAAACAGCTAGTCTTGGTGCTTGAGCTGTTCCTGAAAGCTTAATTCTAATTGTTTGGTGTCTTTTTTGTGTTTTGTCTTTTCTTGTTCCTGTTTTAATCATTTTTTTCTCCTTTTACCCGAGCTTGCTTGCACTCTAACCAAGAGCTCATATGGGCTGACTTGGAGTGAAATGTGAAATATGAAATGTGAAAAACTTATTCACCTATTCACCTATTCACCTATTCACCTATTTTTTACCTGCCTTACCGGCTTTCTTTCTTACGTATTCGCCTTCATAACGAACGCCTTTCCCTTTATAAACTTCGGGAGGTCTTTTTGAGCGAATTGCAGCCGCTACATCACCTACTGTTTGTTTATTTGAACCCTTTATAGTAATGTTTGTGTTTTGGTCTACAGTAATTGTAATACCTTTTGGCGGTTCAAAGTTTACAGGATGAGAATATCCCAACTGTAAATTTAAAATAGTCCCCTGCATTGCTGCACGATAACCTACACCTTGAAGTTCAAGTTTTTTCTCAAATCCTGTTTTAACTCCGTTAATTGCGTTTGCAACCAAAGTTCTTGAAAGACCGTGTAGGGCACGGGTTTTTCTTTCTTCGTCTCTGCGGGTTAAAATAATTTTATTATCTTCTTTTTTTACTATAATTTCTTCTCTGACTTCCACGGTTTCAGTACCTAAAGGACCTTTTGCGGTTACTGTTTGTCCTTCGATTGCAACTTCAACCCCTTGCGGAATTTCTATCGGTAATTTTCCTATTCGTGACATTTTTTATATGCTCCTTGTTTTATTTATTCAATTTATATTTGTGTGAAATGTGAAACGTGAAAGGATTTTTAAGCTACTTTTCACCTTTTACTTTTTACTTTTTACCATACGTAGCAAAGTATTTCACCGCCGGTGTTTTCTTTGCGTGCTTTTCTGTCGGTCATTAAGCCTTTGCTTGTCGAAATAATCGCAACTCCTAAACCGCCAAATACTTGAGGCAAATTTTTAGACTTGCAGTAATTTCTCAAACCCGGTTTGGAAATTCTTTTTAAATTTGTTATAACGGGTTTGTGTTTTTCATCATACTTCAAAACTATTGTCAAAAAGCTGAACTTTCCTTCTTGTCTTGTTGAATAATCAATAATATAACCTTCTTCTTTCAACAGTTTAGCTAATTCAACTTTCAACTTTGAACTTGGCATCTCAACTGTTTCGTGAGAAACCATATTCGCATTTCTAATTCTTGTAAGCATATCTGCTATTGGATCTGTATTCATTGTTTGTCGTCCTTTGTTTTAATTTGTTTACCTTTTAGGGTTTATAGGGTGATGGGTTTATCGGGTGATAGGTTAACCTATAAACCTATAATCTTATAACCCTATAAACGGCGAGCTTCGCTCGCCTACCAGCTTGCTTTAACCACACCCGGAAGCAATCCTCTATGTGCCATTTGTCTTAAGCAAATTCTGCACAATCCGAAGTCTCTGTGAAATCCGTGAGGTCTTCCGCAGATGCTGCATCTGTTGTGTAATCTTACTTTTGGATATTTTCCTTTTGCCGCAAGCTCAATACGTCTTGCTTCTTTGTTCATCATTGCTTTTTTAGCCATTGTTTACGTCCTTTGTTAGTATTTGCTAATTTTATGTTTGTGTGAAAGGTGAAAAGTGAAAGGATTTTTAAGCTACTTTTTACATTTCACATTTCACATTTCACTTCTTGAAAGGCATTCCCAGCTCTGCAAGCAAAGCCAATGCCTCGTCATCTGTTTGAGCCGTTGTGATTATTGAAACATTCATTCCTTTAACCAAATCGACGTCTTCGTATTTTATTTCCGGGAACAAAGCTTGTTCCTTTAAACCTAATGTATAATTGCCGCGTCCGTCAAAGCTTTTAGGGCTCACACCTCTAAAATCACGGATACGAGGTAATACAACACAAATTAATTTTTGCAAGAAGTCATACATTCTTTCGCCGCGTAAAGTTACCATTGCACCAACCGGCATGCCTTCTCTTAATTTGTATGATGCGATTGATTTTTTAGCTTTTGTTACAACACATTTTTGACCTGCAATTTTTGTCAATTGAGCTTCAATAGATTCTGCAAGTTTTGAGTTGTGTGAAGCTTCACCAACACCCATATTCAAAACAATTTTGTGCAGCCTTGGAACTTTATGGTCATTTTTATAACCAAATTTTGCCTTTAGTGCTTTTTTAATGTCTTTTTCGTATTTCTTCTTTAAATTTTCTGTTTTTGTTGCCATTTGTTCATCCTTTGGTAAATAAGTGATTAAGTGATTAAGTGATTAAGAAATTTTTCTTTTCACATTTCACACTTCACCCTTCACACGTCTAATTGTTCACCACATTTTTTACAAACACGTATTTTTTTGTCTTTTACTTTGTCGTGCTTGATCCTTGTCGGTTTTTCGCATTTAGGGCATACAACCATCACATTTGAAGCATCCAATGGAGCTTCAAGTTTTATTAAACCGCCTTGAATTCCTGCCATTGGATTTGATTTTTGTGCTTTTGTAACCATATTTGCACCTTCTACAACTACTTTAGCCTCAGAAGGATTTGTTTTTTTAACGTTTCCTACTTTACCTTTATCTTTACCTGCGATAACCATTACTCTGTCGCCGGTTTTAACGTTTAAAGTCTTTTTATTTTGTTTAGCCATTTTTTGTTTTTCCTTTTATAATTTATTTCTTAGATTGCCGCGTAGGAACTTCGTTTCTCCTCGCAATAATATAATCTCTAAGGCCCATTCTTCGCCAAGAGCTATATCACCTCCGGAGCAAGAGAAACAATCTTCATAAAATTCTTATCTCTTAACTCACGAGCAACCGGTCCGAAAACACGAGTACCTCTGGGGTTGCCGTCTTTGTTAATTATTACTGCCGCATTTTCATCAAATCTGATAACCGAACCGTCGTTACGCTTGATATCAGCTTTTGTTCTTACTACAACAGCTCTGACTACTTCAGATTTTTTTACACCCATATTGGGAGTTGCATCTTTAACCGTTGCGACTATTACGTCGCCTACAGCCGCAAATCTTTTATTTGAACTGCCCATAACACGTATGCACAAAAGTTCTTTTGCACCTGTGTTATCTGCTACTGCTAATCTACTTTCTTGTTGTATCATTTTTTTAAACCTGACACGAAACCCTTCCGGTTCCGCCTTTCATTATTTTATCTATATACTAATAGTTTTTTCGTTTTATCGGCTTACTAGTCTTATTGCACTCGGGTCTTAGTTCGCTGTCCATCTATTTACGTAACCGCCCCCTCGCATCTGTTTTGCTACTAAACCTTTATTATTTCGCTTTTTCAACCACTTCAAGCACTGCCCACCTTTTGCCGCCTGAAATCGGTTTTGATTCTACGATTTTTACTAAATCACCTTGTGCACAAATTCCTTTTTCATCATGTGCTTTGTAATTTTTATTCGATTCCATAATCTTTTTGTATTTCGGGTGTGGGTTGTATGATGCAACTTTAACCACAACCGTTTTTTCCATTTTGTCACTTATGACAACACCTTGTTTTTCTTTTTTAGGCATTTTATTTTACGCTCCTTGTTTTATTTGGTTACTTTATGTCTTAGTGAGCGGTGAGCAGTGAGCAGTGAACTGAAAAACAGCTCACTGCTCACAGTTCACTGTTCACTCTTTTGCTTGATAACTGTTTTTGCTTGTGCAATTAATCTTTTTGTCGTTGCGATTAAAGCAGTATTTTCTAATTTGTGGGTAGCTTTTTGCAACCTTAAATTGAACAGCTGCTTTTTAAAATCAACTATTGCACTTTGTAATTCTTCTATTGTTTTTTCACGCATTTCTTGCAATTTCATTTGTTTATTCCTTTTAGTAATTTTTTTATCGGGTAATAATGTCCGACCTACTATTTATCATTTGCTTTTTCTACAATTTTAACCTTAATCGGAAGTTTTTGAGCTGCCAGTTCTAATGCTTCAATTGCTTCTGCTCTGTCAAAATAATCCAATTCAAACAAAATTCTGTTTGGTTTAACTACAGCAACCCAATATTCAACGTTACCTTTTCCTGAACCCATACGAGTTTCAGCAGGTTTTGCAGTAATCGGCTTGTCGGGAAAAATTTTAATCCAAACATTACCGCCGCGTTTAATCTTACGTGTCATTGTTCTTCTTGCAGCTTCAATCTGTCGGCTTGTTATCCAACCGGGTTCTACTGCTTTAAGTGCATACTGACCAAATTCAAGTGAAGTACCTCTTGTTTCGGTACCTTTCATTCTACCTTTCATCATTTTGCGATATTTTGTTTTCTTTGGCATTAACATTGTCTTATGTCCTTTGTATTTATTTGTTTACTTTTTGTTTTGGTAAATAGGAAATGGTGAATGGATTTTTTGTTTCTATTTACCATTTACTATTCACTATTCACCTTTACCGCGTCTTGGGCGTCTTCCCATATTAGACTTGTCCTCAATCTGCCCCGGTTTTTTAGCTGCTTTGATATTTAAATCAGCTTGCTCGTTAGGCATTAAGTTTCCTTTGAAAATCCAGACTTTAACGCCGATTTTACCCATTATTGTATCAGCTTCGGCAAATCCGTAATCTACGTCTGCTCTTAAGGTCTGAAGAGGGATTCTTCCTTCTTTAGCCCATTCTGAACGGGCAATTTCGGCACCGCCCAATCTTCCCGATACCATAACTTTAATACCTTGAACACCGGCTCGCATTGTGCGTTGCATTGCTTGTTTCATTGCACGCCTAAAAGCTATACGTTTTTCCAGCTGGAGTGCAATTGCTTCCGATACCAACTGTGCATCGGCATCAATTCTTGCTACTTCAACGATATTTATTATTACCGGCTTTTTAAGATATTTTGAAACTTCGTTTTTCAAATCTTCAATACCTTGTCCACCACGTCCTACAACGATACCCGGCTTTGCTGTTACAACGGTTATTGTTATACTTTGTGCTTTTCTTGCTATCAAGATTCTTGAAACACCTGCTGTGTACAATTTTTTCTTAACGAATTTTCTTATTCTTGCATCTTCTGCAATGAACTCGGCATAATCTTTTGTCTTAGCATACCAGGTGCTAATCCAAGGTTGAATTATTCCTACTCTGAATCCGGTTGGATGTGTTTTTTGTCCCATTTGTTTAAGTCCTTTGTTTTTCACTACGTCATGCTGAACTTGTTTCAGCATCTTATTAGTTATCAGATCCCGAAACAAGTTCGGGATAAGTTATTCGTACGGCTCATTCTTCGCCTACGACTCACTTACTTTTACTGTCAGATGCGAGGTGCGTTTGAGCCTTCTGTAAATTCTACCTTGTGCCCTTGGCTTACCTCTTTTGTAAGTTACGCTTTCATCTGCAAAAATCTCAGAGATTTTTAAAGATTCGGGTCTTACGCCAAATTTTTCTTGTGCGTTTGCAACAGCTGCTTTCAAGTTTTTTTCAATCACTCTTGCTGCAAAATATGGCATAAAACGTAACATATTTTGTGCTTCAACAACAGCTTTTCCGCGAACTTCGTTGATTACTCTACGAAGTTTTCTTGCCGTCATTTTTATGTCTGTTTGTTTTGCTTTAGCTTCCATTTTTTTCGATGTCCTTTGTTTTAATTTGTTTACTTATTGCTTGTGTGAAATATGAAACTTGAAAGGTGAAAGAATTTTTAAGCTACTTTTCACATTTCACTTCTCACATTTCACTTCCTCACTGCTTTTTTATCACTGCCGGCGTGTCCTCTGAACATTCTTGTCGGTGCAAATTCACCTAACTTATGTCCAATCATTTGTTCCGTCACATAAACCGGCACATGTGTTTTACCGTTGTGTACGGCTATTGTATGTCCTAACATGTCCGGAACAATCATTGATGCTCTTGACCATGTTTTGATTACTTTTTTGTCTGAATTTTCGTTCAGTTTATTTATCTTTTTTTGTAAAGATTCCTCTACGTATGGACCTTTTTTTAATGAACGTGCCATTTGTTATGTGCTCCTTGTTTTTACTTGTTAACTTCTTTTTTTATTGAGCGGTGAGCAGTGAACTGTGAGCAGAATTCTGTTCACCGCTCAATGTTCACTATTTTTTGCGTCTTCTTACGATTAATTTACTTGACGCTTTCTTTTTATTTCTTGTCTTAGCACCAAGAGCCGGTTTACCCCAAGGTGTTTTAGGGTTCCCGCCGGGACCGGTTTTACCTTCGCCGCCGCCATGAGGGTGATCGCAAGGGTTCATTGTAACCCCACGTACTGTCGGTTTAATACCTAAGTGACGCTTTCTTCCTGCTTTACCGATTTTTAAGTTTTTATATTCTGCATTTCCAAGAACACCTATTGTTGCAAGACATTCTTTTCTTATCATTCTCATTTCTGATGAAGGAAG
>JAQVKX010000001.1 GCA_028694425.1 Candidatus Gastranaerophilales bacterium | reverse complement strand
AAGCGTGGTTTTGCCCTTCAGCCTCCGCTCGCAATCCGCTTTTATCAAAATTGGACTTTTTCTGCATGCTCAAAAGTAAACTCAATACCTTTTGCACTTCGCTTTTTACTTTTTGCTCATTTTATAGTACAATTACTCACAAAGGATTAGAGAATATGCAAATAGTTGAAATTAAAAACAATTTGGTTAGAATTAGCTATGATACAGAGCAGGAAAAACTTGTATTAGCAGGTTTTGTTGTTATTAAAGACTCTGTCCAATCTTTTATCGGACAGATTATTCATTTGGAAGCAAATGCCAACGGTAATTTTGGCGTTGTTCAACTGCTTTTTACTTTTGATGATGAAGGTGTAATAACACCTTATAACGGCTCAATTCCCGATATAAAAAGTCTTATGGATACGGTTCATCCGCAAGAACTTTTGGAACTTTTACCTGCTCAAATCCCTATTTTGCTTGGTGAAATTGCTCAACAGAAAACAAAATTAAACATTGACAGAAGTTTTTTAGAACAAAAACTCCTTGTTTGCTTGGAAAAAGAAGAAGATAATATTGTTTTGACTAAAAATTTAGCAAAACAGCTTGCTTTTAACGGCAAAAAAGTTTTGATAATCGATTTAGACGGCAAGCTGAAACGAGATTCTTATTTTATTGACAATACAATTGTTGCAAGCGAAGATTTCAAGCTGCCTCTGAATTATGAAACGATTAACTTTATATATGAAAAAGGGCTTACCGAGGCTACGGCAGAAACAAAAGCTTTAATTCAGGAGATTTTTTTGGAAGTTCAAAATTATGTCAAAACTCTTCCGCAAAAATTTATTCCTTTTGAAAGTTTTAAAGATGTCGTTGATAACCAGTATCAGGAAACCGGTACTATTGAACTGGTTTTGCTTAAAAATAAACTCTTAAGGTATTATGAAGAAGGAATTTTTGCTCAAGAAAAAAATGAGTTTGAAACATTAAAAATTTCTCTGCAACAAGAAGAACCTACGGTTTTTGACTTATCGGAAACAGAAGAAAATATTCAAAAGGAAATGATTTCTTATGTTTATTCTTTAATAAGTGATTTAAACAGCGAAATTTATGTTATTTGTAATTTAGAAAACAACAATTCGGACAAAAAGCTCTTAAAACAAATTTTTACGACAAAAAATGTTTATTCTACGCTAATTTGTCCTTATTCTTACAAATATTTGAAAGAATTAAAACAATTGTCAAGAAATTTAATTCTTTTTGCACCAATCCAACAGCAAAACGATTTTGCACGTTACAATGTATTTTTGAGTAAATTAAATGCTCATGAATTTATTTTTTACGGGCAATCAACGCAGCATTTGCCACTGATTGTTAAGCTTGAAGAACTTGAGGAAATAGAAGAAGCAAAAAGCAAAATGCAAAATGCAAAAGGTGGGGAAGTAGGTCAGGCATACTTGCCTGACAGCGAAACATTGGATGAAGAGATAAAACGTGATGTTGATGAGATTTATACTGCTCCAAAAACAGAAGAAGCTGAAATCGATGAAGAATATGATTTGACAGAAGACGATTTGGATTTTGTTGAAGAAATAGTAAATGAGGAAACAGGGGACAGGGGACAGGAAACAGAAGAAGAAGCAAATGTACCCTCCCTCGAAATCAAAGATTTCGGTCCCTCCGCAAGGGAGGGACAGGATGTATCTCTCGACGCTTCTTCTCACCTCTCACCTCTCACTTCTAACTCTGCTAGCCCTTCGCCTGAAGAAGAAGCTCCGGTGCTTGAGATTTTGCCTGCAAGTACTGCTTCTACACCAATTGTGCCTATTTATTCGGCGGATGTTGAACCTAAAACACAATCCGATGAATTGGAACAAGGCGATGTCGTTACACATCCAAAATACGGCAAGGGTACTGTGGAAAAGTTAATAACATACGGAAATAAGACTTTGTGTTCGATTAATTTTGATAATGTCGGAAGAAGACTTTTGGATCCGACTTTGGTGGAGATTAAAAGGGTAGACGGGGAATAAGTGATAAATTTTTTTAAAAAGTATTGGTATAATTTTTTAGTATTTTTTATTATTTTGTTGGGAATTATACTTCGGCTTAAAGGGTTTATAGCAAATCCTTCTCTTTGGCATGACGAGTGCGGAGCTGCCTGGAATATTAAATTTAAAAGTTATGCCGAATTATTCGGAGTATTAAGGTTTTTGCAGGTTGCACCGCCTCTGTTTTTAGTTTTAACTAAATTTTTAACACAAATTTTGGGGTTTAATGAATGGGTTTTCAGGTTAATTCCATTTCTTTCAAGCTGTCTGTCTGTAATAGCTTTTTATTTTCTTTCGAAAAAAGCTTTAAATACTAAATTTGCAACTTTAATTGCTTTGTTTTTATTTTCAATAAATAACATGTTAATACACTATTCTTTTGACTTTAAACCTTATGAATCTGATGTTCTTTTAACAATACTTTGTTTGTTGCTTTTTATTAATTTGGATATAAACAAATTAAGCAGAAAAAAAGTCCTTTTTTATGGAATTTTACTTGCAATATTACCGTGGTTTTCGTTTGTCTCTGTATTTATTATTGCCGGGGGACTTTTGTTTTTATTGCTTAAAGAAATAAAAAGTAAAAGGCTTAAAGAAAGAAGTCAAGAGGACAAGAGGACAAGATGCGTAGAAGAACAAAATAAAAACCACGCCTCTACGCCTCTACGCCTCTACGCCTCTGATAACCACTCAATTCTTCAACACTTTGTTCTTTCCCTTCCGTTAATTGTAAGTTTGCTCATTTACATAAAATTTTATGTCATAGCTAATTATACAGGTACAACAATGCCTCAAGGCTGGCAAACATATTTTGTAACCATAAATCCAATTCATTTTTTCCGGCTTGTTATTGAAAGTTTAAAATTTTTATTTCCGTTTGTTAATTATGTATTATTTATTTTTATATTTTTTGTTTGGGGAATTGTGGCTTATATTAAAGAAAAATCTGTATTTTTTAATGTTGCAATTTTAAGTTTTATGTCACTTATTTTTGCTTCCCTTTTGAAAATATATCCTTTCGGTGAACGTGTGATACTGTTTTTAATACCAATATACATATTATTTATAATAAAACCTTTTGACTTAGTTTCGTTGGATAAAAAAATTAAATTAGGAGCTATGATATTTTTAATTACAATAACTTTTTGGACACAATTTGTTTGGGTAGGTTATTTTCTTTTCAAGGCAAAAAATATTACTAAAGGCGAATATGCACGTGAAATGATGGCGATGATGGTTAAAGATTTAAAACCTACAGATATAATTTTTGTAAACGGATTATCTGATACTGAATACGCTTATTATTCTTCATTTTATAATATTAAAAACAGGGTTATTCAACCACATCCGGATAAAAAAGATAATGTAACGGCTATACTTGAAGCATCTCTTAAAAAAGGTGATTGCTGTTGGTTTTATCTTATGCTTGGAGCACCACAATCCGTTATAGAATGGGCAAAGAACAGAACAAATATTGTAAAAATAGTTAATAATAATAACGTAAACAATTATTTAATTTATGGTTGTATTAAATGATATTTTTGATATGATATTTTTACATGAAAAGAGAGGTATTGAAAAAACACTGGTACAATATTTTGTTGTATCTTATTATATCCTTGGGAATTTTACTCCGCCTGAAAGGTTTAATTTATGACCCTTCCCTTTGGCATGATGAATGTGCTTTGGGTTGGAATGTTAAATATAGAGGCTATCTGGATTTATTTAAAATATTGTCTTTTCATCAAATGGCTCCCCCGTTTTTTATGGTTATAACAAAATTAACTGTTAAATTACTGGGATTTACCGATTTTACTTTAAGGTTAATCCCTTTTTTATCGGGATGTACTGCTATTATAGCCTTTTATTTTCTTGCTCTGCAAACATTAAAAGTTAAATCTACTGTTTTTTGGGCAGTTTTTTTGTTTGCAATAAATCAAAAACTGATTGATTATTCTTTTGAATTTAAGCAGTACGGCACCGATGTTCTTATTGCAATACTTTGTCTGTTATTCTTTATAAATTTGGACATAGAAAAATTAAATACAAAAAAAGTTGTTATTTATGGGATTATTTTAGCTGTTCTTCCCTGGTTTTCATTTACTTCTGTCTTTATCATCGCAGGCGGGCTTGTTTTCAAGGCAATACAATTAAAAAGAGGACAGGAGGGCAAGAAGGCAAGAGGGCAAGCTGTTTTAAGTAAAAAGACTACAGGAAAGATGAAAGATGAAAGAGAGAAAGCAAATAATAAATGGCAAATGGCAAATAGTAAAAAATATAACCATTCACCCATTCACCTGTTCACCTATTCACCTATTCAACTTTTTAATCACTTATCCACTTTTAAGAAAAATATCTTTTACCTTTTACCTTTTTTCTTCGGTTTAAGTTTGTTAATTTATCTGAAAGTATATTTGATTCCAAACTATACAGGAACTATTATGGTTAATTATTGGAGCGGTAATTTCTTAAATTTAAACTCTTTGTTTTTCTTATATTTATTGTTTGAAAATATAAAATATTTTTTCTTTCCTATGGAATGCCTACTTTGTGCTTTGTTCCTGTTAATTTGGGGGATAAATATTTTTTACAAAGAAAAATCCGATTTTTTAAATATATCTGTAATCAGTTTTATATTTCTTATTGTTGCATCGCTTTTACACATATATCCTTTCACAGACAGGCTGGTTCTATTTTTATTGCCGATATTTTTGTTAATAATGATAAAACCTTTAGATACGGTAACGTTTAAAAGAAAAATTGAATTATTTGCTATATTTTTCCTTACATTTTTTACGTTTGTACCTCAAATTATAAAAATCAATGACTTTATTTATTCAAGCGACATTTCGAAGTGGGAACACCCTCGTGAAATGATGCGAACTATGGTTAAAAATCTGGAATCGACAGATATAATTTTTGTTAACAAAGATTCAAATACAGAATACGCTTATTATTCATCTTTTCATAAAATTAAAAATAAAACCGTAATATCAGACAATTTAAATGATTTGCAAGCAGGATATTATTGGTTTTATTTACCTTTTGGAGATTCGAAACCGATTATTTTATGGTTAAACAAAAATGCTAAAATAATTAAAACCGTTCATTATGACAAATCCGATGATTATTTAATTTATGCTTATATTAAAAAGTGAAAGGTGAGAAGAAGTTTATAGGCTTATATGTTGATAAGTTTTTAAAAGTAAACAGTAAACAGAATTGTTAATTTCCCTTTTCGCATTTCACTTTTAAAAACTACGCATCTACGCATCTTGTCTTCTTGTCATCTCTCTAATTCTTTTCACCTTTCATCTTTCACATTTTACCTTTCAACCAAATACCCTATTGTTTTTATTTATAACCGTTATATAATAACAATTATTATAAAAAGGATTTATTTATGGAAATAAAAGCTTTTGAAAAAACGGCTGAATTTTTTTCTTCATCAAAAGTATTTAATATTTTGGCATTTTTGATATTTACCGTAATCATGAGTGCTATGATATCTTCTCAAAATTTCTTTTTTAAAAGCATTATTGAGAACGGAATAAGTAAAAAAGATATTATTGCACATAAAACAATTAAGGTTGTAGATGTTCAAAAAACCGAACTTCATAAAAAAGATATAGCTCAAAGAATTGATCCTATTTTAGCACCTGCGGATGACAGTTTTATTAAAAATAACCTTGCAACATTGCAAAGTTCAATTATGCAAATAAGGAAAAAAAATGTATCTGTTTCCGTTAAAAAAGATGAAATAGGTTTACTTTTTGATATGCAGGAAGGTTATAAAAAAAATTATGTAATTAATTATTTATTAAAGACCGATGATAAAAATCTACAACAAGTTTTTGACAAAGCAACTTTAACCTTGACAAATATTCTGGGAATAGGAATTACCGAAAAAGACTATGAACAAAATAATATTAACAAAATTATATATAAAAATTTGGTTCCGAATGTAACAAAAAACCAAGTTACTGTTATATCAGCTCTTTTAGAACAGGTTATTGTTCCAAATTTAGTAATAGACGAATATGCAACCGATACTGCACGAAGAAATGCCCAAAATTCAGTTAAACCTTACGAAGTTACTTTTGAAAAAGGCGAAAAAATTCTTTTTGAAGGTGAGCCTGTTACCCAAGTAAAACGTGACGCATTGGTAAAAGCGGGTTATAACGTTCTTGAAATAGGCTATAAAGGCTTTTTAGGCATATTTGTTCTTGTTATTTTAGGAACTTTGGCATTTTTAAGATATATGAAAACATTTGAAAAGAGTTATCTTGAGACAAATCATTTAATGATAGCTGCTATTTTAGCGTTAGTTTTCACTTTAGCCGGAGTAATGATTCCTCCTGAGATTTCAAGTTATATACTGCCTTTTCCTGCATTTATAATTATTCTGGCGATATTTACAAATCCGAGAATAGCATTTATAGAAGCATCCATAATTCTTGCAATAATTTCAATTGCAATGGGATACAATCTTCAATTTATAAGTGCGTTTATTCTAATTAATTTAATATCAATGGTTGCAATTGCGAGAGTAAAATTCTCCCGCAGATTTGATTTGATAAGAACAGGGCTGGAAATTGCCATTGCATCTGCAATTATTGTTGTTATAATTTATTCGTTAGAAAAATGTCTGATTGATGTAGATAATTTTTTGATGATAAAAGATACTTCCGTGGTTTTCTTAAACGGAATATTGAGCGGTGTTATAGCTCTTGGGCTTTTGCCGCTTTTGGAAAGTGCTTTCAAAATTATAACGCCTTACGGATTAGCGGAACTTGCCGATCATAATCAACCTTTATTAAAACGTTTGCAATTTGAAGCCCCCGGGACTTACCATCATAGCTTGATGGTTTCAAATTTATGTGAAGCTGCTGCAGAGGCGGTAGGTGCCAACCCCATTTTGGCAAGAGTAGGAGCTTTTTATCATGACATCGGAAAATTAAAAAGACCTTTATTTTTCGTAGAAAACCAATCTTACTTCGGAATTGAAAATCCGCATGCAAAACTTAATCCGAGATTAAGTAAAATGGTTATCACTGCTCACCCGAAAGACGGGTTTGAACTTGCGAAAGAATACGGGCTTCCGCCTATTCTATATAATTTCATATTACAACACCATGGTGAAGGTTTGGCAAGTTATTTTTATACTCAGGCAATTGCAGAAGAAGGAGCTGAAAACGTTAAAGAAGAACAATTCAGATATACCGGACCTAAACCCAATATGAAAGAAACTGCTATTCTTATGATTGCAGATGCCGTAGAATCTGCCGTACGCTCTTTAAAAAGTCCTACGAACGAAGAAATTGAAAAAATTATAGATAAAGTCATCATAGAACGATTAAATGACGGACAACTCTCCGACAGTCCTTTAACGCTAAAAGATGTAAAAACAATAGCCGCCACTTTCAACAGAATTTTACGCGGAATGCAGCATAACAGAATTCGCTATCATGAAGATATTGTTCAAGAATTTGATAAAACAAGAATTAACATACCGGATAAAGTTATTGATCAAGAATTGGATGATAAAATTCAAGAACTTGAAAAACAAAACGGTAAAATAAGTGAAAAAAATGACAACAATTAATATATTTTCCGAAAATATACATAAGGACTTGGCAGTTGATGAAAAAAAAGCAATACAAATTGCAAAAAAGATACTTCATTTTTATTTAAAGGAAAAAAATATCTTTAATTCATCATGTCTTTTTAATTTTGATTTTAAATGTATATCGTTTGATATTTTATACTGTGACAATGAAAAAACACATCAAATTAATAAAGAATATCGTCAAAAGGATTATCCGGCTGACATAATTACATTTGCAATTTTTGCAGATAGTGAAGATAAATTTGTATTCGACGGTGAAATAAATTTAGGTGAAATTATTATTTCTTTAGACAAAGTTTTTGAAAAGGGAACAGAAAACGTGGGAGAGAAAACAGATGCAATCCAAAATAACCGTTCACCTATTCACCCATTCACCCATTCAACCAAAGAAGAGCTTTATTTCTTAATCGCCCATGGTATTTTACATTTACTTGGATTTGACCATAAAACAGATGAAGAGTATACTTTTATTGTGAGTGCTCAAAAAGTTGCTCTTCAGAAAGTGAAGGGTGAAGCATGAAGGGTGAAAAGGTAAAAAGCAAAAAGCAAAGAAAGAGAAGACAAGAGGACAAGAAGATAAGATGCATAGAAGAGCGGGATGAAAACTACGCCTCTACGCATCTACGCCTCCACGCTTCTGACAATCATTCGGTTTTTAAGCCTTTCAACCGTTCAACTATAGACAACCGAGTAAAAACTCTTTTAAAAAAATTTATTAGCGGAGGAAAAGTGTCGAAGTATAAAGCACCGGGGTTTACCGGAACATTCAAAAATTCTTTTAAGGGGATAAGATTAGCACTAAAGAGTGAAAGAAACATAAGAATCCACTTTGTAGCTGCTCTGGTTGCAATTTCAAGTGGAATTGTCCTGCATTTTAATACGGTTGAATTTTGTCTGTTGTTGATTGCAATTGCGATTGTAATAATGACAGAAATGGTTAATTCAGCGATAGAATTTACGTTGGATGCAATTTTTCACAACAGGTACTCAAAACTTGTCGGAATGGCAAAAGACATAGCGGCAGGGGCTGTTATGGTAGCAACCTTCATAAGTATAGCCATCGGAATTCTGCTTTTCGGGTCTAAGCTGATTTGCATTTTTGCTTATTGTTAGTGTTGGTGGGATAGTAATCCCATCCTACTGTTGTTAAAGATAACTTGCTTCAAGAATTTGGGCACCGTTGGATTCGACTTTTAAAGTTCGGATATCGGTTTTAACGTTGTAATTTTCCCAAGTATCGTTTACTATTGATTTAATTCTATCCAAGTTATTTTTTTGCGAAATAACCAGAATTGAAGGTCCTGCACCGCTTAAAACACAGCCTATAACGTTTTCTTCGTGTTTTAAGTTGTCTATAATATCTTGCAAGCCCGGAACCAGTTTCATTCTGTAAGGCTGATGTAATCTATCTTGAAGAGCCAGTTTCATTAACCCGGCATCTTTTGTGTGTAATGCTTCAACAAACATTGCTACTCTTCTTGAATTAAAAGTAGCATCGGCAAGCGGAACTTCTTTGGGTAAAACTGACCGTGCTATTTCGGTTGCAATTTCGTAATTCGGAATACAAATTGTCAAATGCCATTCTTCAGGCCAAGGCAGTTTTCTGTAAATTATGCTACCGTCATGTTCTTGAGAAGTCATAACCAATCCGCCTACAATCGCAGGAACAACGTTATCCGGATGTCCTTCGACTTCAGTAGCAATTGAAAGCAAAGCAGCTTCATCGGCAGGTTTACCTAAAAGCTCGTTCGCCGCCAACAATCCGCCTACAATAATTGATGCGGAACTTCCAAGCCCTTTTGCTATAGGTATTTGAGATTTTATATTAATCCTTAATTCGCTTGGAGACTGACCGATTGAATTATAAAGCATTTCAACGGCTTTATATATAATATTTGTTTCGTCCTTTGGGATATGTTCGATGGCAAAATCGTCATCATCATCTGTTTCGGAAATTACATTGATTTCAATTCCCGTACCGGGAAGTACTGTTTCTTCAATAGTTATTATATTGTATATCGGCAATGCCATGCCTAAACAATCAAATCCCGACCCAAAGTTTGCTGTAGTAGCAGGTACTTTTACACTGATTTTCATAATTCCTCTTTATTCTAACGAGATTATATCATAAAAAAATCCCGAGGGCAAAAAGGTGAATAGTGAATAGTGAATAGTGAATGGTGAATGGTGAATAGTAAATAGGTTTTAAATGGAAAATTCTGAATAGGTAAAATTCTTTTCCTTTCACCTTTCACTTCTATTCACCATTCACTATTCACTATTCACTATTTTTATCTTTCCCTTAGCTTAGCTAACAGATTGAGTATTTCAATATAAAGCCAAACAAGAGTTACCATTAGCCCGAAAGCACCATACCATTCATAATTTTTGCCAATCATGTTTTGTGCACCTTGTTCGATAAAATCAAAATCAATTATCAAGTTTAAAGCTGCAATACAAACAACAAGTATGCTAAAACCTATACCAATAGTGCTGGATGTAAAAATTTGAGGAATTTGCATACCGAAAAATGACCCGATTAAATTTATAAGGTAAATTCCTGCGATGGATAAAGTTGAGATAAATAAAACGCTTCTGAATTTTTCACTACACTTGATTGCACCTATTCTGTAAAGAAAAAGCAGTGAAAACAAAGCCGCAAAAGTTCCGGTGATTGCCTGAATTGCAATTCCGGGGTATGCTTTTTCAAACATAGCCGAAATCCCGCCCAATAAAAGCCCTTCAGATGCTGCATAAACAGGTGCTGCTATTGCAATCGCTTTTCTGTTAAACATAATTACAATAAAAGAAATTATGCTTACCACAAGGCCGACCATTCCAAGCATAAATGCTTTATCGGTAAAACCTTTAAAAAATAAATCCCACACAACTAAACTTGCTCCCAACAAAAGAGCAAATAATATAAAAGTTTTGTTAATCGCTCCGTTGACCGTCATGGGTTCAGAGTCTAACACTCTTTCTCTTTCTACCATGTTTTGATTAAAAACCGGATTTGTCATAATATACCTCCTTTTTTTGGTTTATAGGGTTATCGGGTTATGGGATTATAGGTTTGAAAATAACCTATAATCCTATCACCTTATAAACCTATAAACTTCTTTTCAAATTTCACATTTCACTTTGATAGATATTATACATCAAAATAATTTTGTGATAAATTAATTTTATGTTTGTAGAGAATTTTTGTAATTTTATAAAATGCTATGGAGAAGGGCGTAAAATTAAACTTTTAGGTTTTTTTATACTTTCTTTATTGGTCGGATTTATGGAATTTGTAGGAATTGCTTTAGTTTATCCTTTTATTTTATTGATAATTACTCCAAACAGTATTGTCCAAAATAAGTATTATATAGCTTTTACTTCTTTTTCTCATGTAAATAATGTTATGGTTAACGCTTTTTTAGTAGGTTTGCTGGTTATAATTTTATTTGTTGTAAAAAACCTTTTTATGATTTTCAGTGTATATTTACAAAATAAATTTACACTCAATTGGAAATTAGCCATAAATAATAAGTTTATGTATTATTACTTATTTTCACCGTATAAAAATTCTCTCGATACTTCTCCTTCGGAAAAGATTTATAATTTAAATTTTCTAATTAATCAGACTCTTAACGGGTTTATATTCCGTGTGATAAACCTGATTATCAGTTTAACAATTATAGGCATGATTTTAATTTTATTATTTATTAAATTTCCTCTTGCGGCGATTATTACATGTCTTTTCATATTTTTCAGTATGTCAGTACAAAATAAACTTTTTAAAAATAAAATAACAGAGATTTCTAAAAAACTTTTTAGGATTTCAATTGTCAGCAATGAAAAAACAATGGAATGCATTAACAATATAAAAGATATAAAAATACTGTCCGCAGAAAAAAAATTTTTTAATGAATATGTAACTTCCCAAAAAAATTTTAATGATATTTCTTTTAAAAATGGTTTTTATGGAGGCATTTCACCTTATATAGTAGAGATTTTGGCCGTGTTATCTTTATTAATTTTAGGCGGAATAATTTCTCTGCAAAATATTGAAAACCCTGCTTGGATGATAGCGTCTTATGCTGTTGTAGCGGCTGCTATATTTAGAATAGCACCTTCTCTAAACAGGATACAGTCTGCTATTAATTCAATCAATACATCTCGCGGTTTTGTAAAAATAATGATTGATGAAGCTGAAAAATTGAATTTTGTCGAAGAGAAACCGGATATGGAAGTTAAATTTAACAATAGTATCAGATTAAATAATGTAAGTTTTGCTTATAAAAAAGAACCTGTTATAAAAGACTTAAACCTTGAGATTAAAAAGGGTGAGTTTGTCGGTATAGTTGGACTTTCCGGAGCAGGGAAGAGTACGCTCGCTGATATTATAATGGGACTTTTACCGATTGACGAAGGCAGTATTTTTGTTGATGATGTTGAATTTAATCAGCAAAATTTTAGTTCCTTAAGAAGATTAATCGGCTATGTTCCGCAACAGATAAATATTCTGGACGGTTCTTTTAAACGTAATGTTGCCTGGGGACTGGATGAAAATGAAATTGACGATAAAAAAGTTATGGAAGTTCTAAGAAAAGCTCAACTGGAAACATTTATAAATAAATTTAAGGGAGGAATAAATGCAAATGCAATAATAGGAGCATCTGGGCTTTCTCAAGGTCAAAAACAAAGGTTGGCAATAGCCAGAGCATTATATAGGGATTCTAAAATTTTAATCTTTGACGAGGCAACGTCTTCACTCGATGTTGAAACAGAACATGAAATAACAGAAATTTTAAATGAATTAAAAGATGAAAAAACCATTATAGCAATAGCACACAGACTATCAACTTTAAAAAGCTGTGATAGGCTGATTTATTTAAAAGACGGTAAAATTATAGATACAGGAACATTCACCGAATTATCGAAAAAACATCCGGACTTTAAGAACTTGATAAAGTTATCGAGTTTGACGGAGTGTAAATAAAAATCGATAATTACGTATTAAAAATTCTGTCACCCGCATCTCCCATTCCGGGAACAATATAACCTTGTTCGTTAAGATGTGAATCTACTGCTGTAGTTATTATTTCAACTTCAGGAAATTTTGATTGAATATTATTAATCCCCTCAGGTGCTGCAATTAAACAGATAATTTTAATATTTTCCAAAGGAATTTGTTTATCTGCGTATAATTTTATTGCTTCTATCAAAGAATTTCCTGTTGCAAGCATAGGGTCTGTAATAAAAACATAAAATTTATCAGGATTTTGAGTTTTCATCGGAACTTTGTTGTAATACCACACCGGTTTTAGAGTTTCTTCATCTCGATACATTCCTATATGCCTTATACAAGCTTGAGGCAAAATATCAATTGCCTCATCGGTAAAAATCAATCCTGCTCTCAAAATCGGGGATATAATAATATTAATATCGGGATCAATTGTTTCTGTTTTAAATGAGGCTAAAGGAGTAGTAACAGTTTTTTCTGTCACAGGAAGGCATTTAGAAGCTTCATATAAAAGCATTCTTGTAATTTTTCTCGCTGCTATCCTGATTTCCTGAGAATTTGTATTTCTATCTCTGATTATACACAAATTTTGCAGAATAACAGGATTTTTAATTATTTTAATTTTTTCCATCTTTTCCTTTTTCTCCATAATATTTTTCATTTTTACCCCTATTCATCTTTTTAAGCGTTTCGCTAAATCTGTCGCATTTTTTTTGTGCTCTGTCAAGCCAACCATCAGAGAAATTTAAAAACTCTTCAATTGATTTAGTCTTTTCAACTTTATTATACACCGTTTTTCGTTTAATTATTCCGACTTTGTCCATAAAACGAGAAACATCATAAGTAATGTTTATTAATTGATCAAACATATCATTAAATAACCCCAAGGAATCGTGAATTCTTTTAGGTGGTTGAGTTATAATAAATTTTCCTTGAATATTGTTATGGACAGCCGGAGGGTAAAGCTCGAGCGACTTTGAACCACCAAGCCCGGAAAATTCCACTGTAGCTGTTGAGCCTGGGGGAATATGTACGGAAGGTTCCGTTATAATAAATTTGACAAATACATCTTCGCCTACAACATCAAGCTGATTTATATAACCAACCTGAATACCCATAACCTTAACGGGTGAACCGTTTATAAGCCCGTCCACGTCAGGCAAAAAGATTTGATAATTATAAAAATTCTTTTTATAATTATACTTAAAGTACATTATTCCGTTAGAAACCAAAACCAGTAACAACAGCCAAATAATAAGTTCTGCAATCCAAATCATGTATTTTTTCATGAGTTTTATTATAGCATGAAAAGTGAGCAGTAAATGGTCTTTAGTTGAACGGTTGGATAGTATCGTTCACTTTTAAATTCTTTTTACCTTTTATCTTTTTCCTTCAATCCCTCGTCCGATTATTTGTCCGTTTTCGTCATAAATAACACCATTTATGGAATGGACAATTAATTTTCCTTGAGGATTAAAACGGAACATTTCATCTTTAGAAACGGTCAGGCTTGTCAATACGAGCTGTCCTTTCAAATTATATCTATACCCTCGGTGAGGATAAATACTAACGGGTTTATCATATTTTTCGAAATAAATCAGATTTTTATTTTTATCATAAATATAAGCTCTATCAGGCTCGCCTTTATATTGAACCGTTATTCCTATAATTTCACCTAACGTATTTTTAGAATAAACTATTTTTTCGATATTATCTGTTTCAAGTTTAATCGGTCCTGAAATATCAATATTATCTTTTTGCCCTTCTTGGACGTATTCTCTTGCAGAATCAACATTAAATGTAACTCCGCCTTCAAGTTCTGTTGAAAAAGCGGGTAGGTTAAACATTAAAAATAAAGCCATTAAACAAATAATTTTTTTCATAAATCAAAAATATTCCTTAAAGATTTTCATGCTGCAATATTGACCGCACATTGTACAAGGTTTGCCATGTTGTAATTTTTCAAAAACACATTTATCGATTGCGTATTTTTTTTGACCATCCCAATCCAAGTCTCTTCTTGCAATAGACATTTGTAAATCTTGCTCGAGGGCTTTTTTATTGCCTCTGGCTAAATCTGCCGCATGTGCCGCAATTTTTGAAGCAATAATTCCTTCTCTAACCTGTTTAACATCAGGCAGACCGAGATGTTCTGCAGGGGTTACGTAGCATAAGAAATCAGCTCCATGATAAGCCGCAAGAGTTCCTCCGATAGCAGAAGTTATGTGGTCATAACCCGGTGCAACATCCGTTACCAAAGGTCCAAGTACATAAAGCGGTGCATAATCGGTCAAAACTTTTATTGTTTCAATCATTGAAGGAATTTTATTTAAAGGCACATGTCCGGGACCTTCGACCATTGTTTGAACACCCGCTTTTCTTGCTCTTTGTACAAGCTCGCCTAGAATTAAGGTTTCCGCAACTTGAGCTCTGTCTCCTGCATCAGCCGAACAGCCCGGTCTTAAACCATCACCCAAAGATAAAGTACAATCATACTCCCGTGCTATTTCCAATAAGTCATCATAATATTCATAAAGCGGGTTTTCTTCACCCGTTGCTTTAATCCAGCAGGCAAGCATTGAACCGCCTCTGGAAACGATATTTGTAACCCTGCCTTGTTTTGTAAGCTGCTCGACAACAAATTTCGTTACCCCACAGTGAACCGTTATAAAATCAATTCCGTCCTTACATTGTTTTTCAATATCTGAAAAAAGTTTGTCCTTAGAAAGTTTTGCCAAATCTTTGTTTATATCAATTGCTTCTTTACCTGCCTGATACATAGGTACTGTGCCGATTGGAAGATTAGTTGCGGCAAGAATTTGTTTTCTTACATCATCAATATTATCACCTGTAGATAAATCCATTAAAACATCCGCTCCTGTTGCTTCGATGATTTTTACCTTGTCCAATTCTTCTTTAATGTTTGAACGTTCAAGAGATGTTCCGATATTTGCATTAACTTTAACTGTTGTGCCTTCGCCAACAGCTGTCGGAACAACGTTCTTCCTGCGGTTATTCTTTAAAATAACGACCCTTCCCGACGCAACTTTTTCAAGAATTTCTTCTTTGCTCAACCCTTCTTTTTCTGCAACTGCAAACATTTCTGGGGTAATTTTGCCTTTCTTGGCTTCTAAAATTTGTGTTGTCATTTTCTCTCCTCACTTTTTCTAATGATAACAAAAGGAAGAAAAAAGGTAAAGGGTAAAAGGAAATAGGAAATAAAAGGCAAGATGCGTAGAGTAAAATACTAAAATAATTTTCCATTCCGTAAAAATACGGACTTTAAAAGTTTTTAATAAAAAGTTATAATTAACATGTCAAACGCTTAAATTAAATTTTGTTCCTTGCAAAAATGAGGCTATGCCTCAAGAAAGGAATAAATTATGAGTAAAGTCTCATCGGCAAATTACCCTCAATACAGCAGCAGTTCCATATCAGTGGGGGATTCTAAAGCTTCAACAGGTGTTTTGAACGGTGTTCTTACATCGGATTATGACATGTCAGATGCGGAAGAAACAATTTACAATTACGCATTAAGTACTCTTGCAGGTATTTTACCTGGCGTGAATATTTTTGACACAGATACACTCGCTTCAATCAAGTCTGAAGTCGACGCTTACAAAGATAGAGGAATTCAAGAAATTAATGACTTGTACAACTCTTCGCTCCTTGATCTTGAAAATGATGCTGCATCACGCTTTGGGAACCTTGATAATTCAATATTTGCAGACAGTTTAAATGACTTAGAATCAGACCGCTCGAGTGCGGTAAATTCATTTGCTCAAGATATACTTGCAAAACAAAGCGAACTTGAAGCAGATGAATTAACTCAAAGGTATGCACTTATTGAACTGTTAAGCGGTTTATCCGGCGATATTTACGGCAATGCACTTAATGCCATCAGCACCGCACTGGGAGGCAGTTCAAGTTATAACAGTTATAACAAGGATTTGTATAATGCTATCTCTGATGTATCGAGCTTGAAAGGTTCAAACAGTACAAATGCATTGATTGCGAATTTGCTTGGAACATCTTCGGGGAATTCTATATTATCTTTACTTTCATCATTGTAATTTAAAAGGCTTTCGGGAATTTCCCGAAAGCCTTTTAAATTTTTTATTGAATTTAATTACTTAACTTCAACTGTTGCACCTGCAGCTTCAAGTTGTTTCTTGATAGCTTCGGCTTCTTCTTTTTTAATGTTTTCTTTAACAGGTTTTGGAGCTGCATCAACCAAGTCTTTAGCTTCTTTCAAGCCGAGTCCCGTAATAGCTCTGACTTCTTTCAATACAGCGATTTTGTTGGCACCTGCTGATGCCAATGTTACTGTAACTTCAGAAGATTCTTCTGCTGCTTCACCGCCGGCTGCAGGGGCTGCTACTGCAACTGCTGCAACAGGAGCTGCTGCCGATACGCCGAATTTTTCTTCCATTGCTTTTACTAATTCAGCTGCTTCCAAAAGTGTTAATTTTTCAATTGATTCTAAAATTGTTGTTACGTTTGCCATAATTTGTTCTCCTTTTTTATGTTATATTATTACGTTCTTTCGTTTTGGTGAAATGTGAAAAGAATTTCAGTTCACTGTTCACTGCTCACCGTTCACTGTTATGCTGTCTTTGCGTCTCTAACAGCCGCCATAGTTCTTACTAATTGTGTAAGTACGCCGTTAGCAGCATTTGCGATACCTGACGCAGGTGAATTGATACAACCAAGCATTTTTGCATAAAGTTCCTCACGAGAAGGAAGATTTGCTAATGCTTTTGCTTCATCGGCTGATAATAATTTTCCGTCCAATGCTGCTGCGATGATTTCACCTTTTTTAACTTCTTTGATGAAGTCAGATAAAGCTTTTGCGGGACTGACCTGATCTTTAAATCCTAATGCAAGTGCAATCGGTCCTTTGAAACAATCAGTCAAAATTTCATATTCTGTTCCTTTTACCGCAATTTTTGCTAAAGTATTTTTTGTAACCGTATAATCGCCGTCTTCTTTTTGAAGTTTACGTCTTAAATCCGTAATTTCATCAACGGAAAATCCTTTGTACTCTGTTACAATCGCTACTTGAGCCTTGGAAATTTTTTCTTTGATACTTTTAATTTTGTCTTCTTTAAAGGCTTTTGTTGCCATGTTTGTATGCTCCTTATTTTTATTTGTTAACTTTAAGTCTTAGTGAGCTGTGAGCGGTGAACAGTGAACAGATTTTTTCAGCTCACTGCTCACAGTTCACTGTTCACATACTAAAAAACCTTACGGTTTTTTAGTATTACCGCAAAGCTTTACACGAAACATATTTTGGGAAACACTTTAAATTCACACAAATTACTGCAATTTAGTGCCCCTTTTGCTAGTGTAACCTCGGTTAGCGGATTACTCCTTTAATTAAAATAAACTAACTGTCTGCGGTTGTAAGTTTACAATACCAAAAGCAAAAACAAAAATCAAGAGCATGAAAAAATATTTGTAACATTTGTGAAGATACGATAAAATATGATTTTTTTTAAATAACCAAGGTTTTTTAAAGTTTTTTATTCAAAAAGCCGATTTTAATGTTATAATTAAAATTAAATAATTCAAGAAACGGAAAAGGTATATTATGAAAAAGAGTTTTTTTGCGTTCACGCTTGCTGAAATTCTTATTACTTTGGGAATTATAGGTATAGTTGCACAAATGACAATACCTGCATTAATACAAGATTCTCAAAAAAAAGCTACGGCTGTTTCGTTAAAAAAAGCTTATTCGGAAATGTCACAAGCAGTGAAACTGTCAGAAATTGATAATGGTCCTGCCAAAGAATGGTCTTGGGGGACTTATAATACTACATATACACAAACAGATTCATTTAATCAATATTGGAAACCTTATTTTAAGGTTATAAAATTTTGTCCTCATTGGAGAGATTGCGGTTATACAGAAAATTGTGGTTCAGGTTGTTTTCTTTATAAAACTTTATTACCTGCGGGGGGGCAATGTGGATTATCAGTACAGTCAAATGAATCTAGAAATTTATTTGCTTTGTCAAACGGTAGTATAGTTTTTCTTGTATCATACAGTTTGGGTGCAGGTCCTCAAACCCAAGAATTCATATTCGTTGATCTTAACGGAGCCAAAAAACCGAATACCATAGGAAAAGATGTATTTGTATTTCAAATAAGCGATATTGAAGGTAAAGGGGTCATTCCTTATAAAGTAAATGAAACTAATTTATGCCAAAAAGACTCTACTGCTGATGATGCAAGCTATTTTTGCACAGCCAGAATAATGCAGGACGGTTGGGAAATTACAGATGATTATCCTTGGTAAAAATTAAATGATACAATTATTTTGTAAATTATTTTAAAAAAGCGGTTTTAGTGCTATATTATAATCGAGGAAAAAATTCAAAGGGAAATATATGAGAAAAAGATTTTTGGCATTTACACTTAGTGAAGTTTTAGTAGTTCTTGTAATTATAGGAATTGTTGCAGGGTTAACTATTCCGAGTGTTATAACGGATTTTCAAAAAAAAACTACTGCCACTTCATTAAAAAAAGCTTATACGGATATTTCACAAGCAGTAAAGTTATCTGAAATTTACAATGGTCCCGTTACAAGATGGGTCTGGGCAACACAAGCAACCACGCATACAGCAGAAGAAGCATTTAATAAG
Source organism: Candidatus Gastranaerophilales bacterium (assembly GCA_028694425.1). GTDB lineage: Bacteria > Cyanobacteriota > Vampirovibrionia > Gastranaerophilales > Gastranaerophilaceae > JAQVKX01. The sequence goes on along the minus strand of JAQVKX010000001.1, from coordinate 48,325 downwards.
TATTGGAAACCTTATTTTAAAACTATTAAACTTTGTCCTCATTGGAGAGATTGCGGTTATGAAGCAAATAACGGAAGTGCTTTTCTGTATAAAATGTTACTGTCTCCCGGTCAATATTCCAGTTTTTCGGTTCAGTCAAACGGTTCCAGAAGTTTATTTGTTTTAGCAAACGGAAGTATAATATTCATAGTTTCAGGTAATACAAATACGGGGGGAGTGCTTTCATGTGTAAATACCATATTTATTGATCTTAACGGAACTAAAGAACCAAATACCATAGGAAAAGATGTATTTACATTTCAAACAAGTCTTACAAGCAGCCAAGGAGTAGTTTCTTATAAGGCAGATGAAACAAATTTGTGCAATAAGGGGGAAACTGATCATTATGCAAGTTATTATTGTGCGGGAAGAATAATGCAAGACGGTTGGCAAATTACAGACGATTACCCTTGGTAGAATTATAATAATTTCATACTTTAGAGTATCCGGAAAAAATTCCTTTTTCCGGATACTCTAAACAAAAAACATTTTTTATTTTCTTGACAAGCATTGAAAAAAATACTAGTATATGAAAATACAAGTTTTATAATTAACGGAGAGGTTTTTTAATGCTGGTAGGGCAAAAAAGAGAAAGTGAGTGCAAAAGTGATGGACATAATCTAAAACTTTTACATTTCAGTTATTCAGCTTTTACATTAGCAGAAACCCTTATAACTTTAGCTATTATTGGAGTAGTTGCAGCATTGACTATTCCGGTAATTATAAGTGCATATCAAAAAAGTGAAACCGTTAATGGAGTTAAAGAAGTTTATTCTATCCTTAATCAAACAATTAAAAACTCAGAGGTAGACAATGGTGATATTCTTATTTGGAACTTTCCTGGTAATACATTGCTAAGTTATAACACAACTTTCATAAATAGTTATATATTACCTTATTTGAAGATTTCAAAAACTTGTGGTTCGTCATCATCTCAGGATTGCTGGATAATGCCTAAAGCACCGGATGGTAATTTGAGATTATCAGATTTACTTACATACTCGGATTATAACAAATATACTTTAGCAAATGGAATGTCTATTGCTTTTAGGACCGAAGGAATTCTTTATACCGGTGGTATAATCGGCAGATATGTTCAGGTTATTATAGATATAAATGGTCTAAAAAGCCCTAATACTTTTGGAAAAGATGCTTTTGTTTTTATTATTGTTCAAAAATCGGCTAATTCTTGTATACCCGGAACCGGTAATGGTTATGCTTGTATAAATGTTGATAAGGGTGGCATTTATGCGGATGGTTTTGGAACCAGTTCAACTAATACTTATGAATATAAAGGATGTGGAAAAGATGTAACATATGCTTATGCAGGATTTCAGTGTGCAAATTTGTTAATGATAAATAATTGGGAAATGCCAACCAATTATCCTTGGTAGTTAATTTTATGTTAAAGTTAAAATAATTATGAAAATTATATCAAAATTAGTTAAAATTGAAGCTAAATTGCCTATTGATAATGATTTTATCGAAACAAAATTGGCAGCAATGGGAATTAAACCTTTGCGTTGGGCAATTGTAAGCGGTAGCCGATGTGAGCCGGAGTTGGCTTGCGATGAGCAAGCCAAACAGGGCGAACTTGACGATAGTGACGTAAGAGTTTTAGAGCGAAGTGATAAAAACTCAACAGGAGCAATTGATAATAAAATTATTTTAACAATAAGTTTGGCTTGTGAGAATTTGTGATACAATGTTAATGAAGCAAAAAGCAAAAAGCAAAAAGTGAATAGGAAATAGGAAATAGGAAACGGTAAACAGAACTTTTCACCCATTCACCTGTTCACCTTATAAACTAAAGAAGGAGCAAATAATGGCAATGACTAAAGAAAAATATGATATTAAAGATATTAATCTTGCAGACCAAGGTAAAAATCAAATAGAATGGGCGTTTAAAGATATGCCTGTTTTAACCTCTATTAAAGAGCGGTTTGAAAAAGAACAACCTTTTGCAGGATTGAAATTATCCGCATGTGTTCATGTTACAAAAGAAACCGCGGCACTTTGCGTTGTTATGAAAGCAGGCGGTGCTGATGCCGTTCTTGTTGCATCAAATCCTTTATCTACACAGGATGACGTTGCTGCCGCTTTGGTTAAACACTACGAAATTCCTACTTTTGCTGTTGCCGGAGAAAGTGTTGAGACCTATAAAGAACATATTGAAGAAGCACTAAAGCACGACCCTGATATAATTATTGACGACGGCTGCGATATTGTTGCGACAATTCACGCCAAGCATCCTGAAATGGCAGCAAAAATTATAGGTTCAACAGAAGAAACCACAACAGGAATTCAAAGATTGCAAGCACTTGAAGCTGAAGGAAAACTTAAATTTCCGGCAGTCGGTGTGAATACAAGTTTGACAAAATATTTGTACGATAACCGTTATGGTACGGGACAAAGTACAATGGACGGTATTTTGAGAGCTGCAAATATACTTATAGCAGGAAAAACAGTTGTAATTTCAGGTTACGGATGGTGCGGCAAAGGCTGTGCAATGCGTGCCAAGGCTCTCGGAGCCAACGTAATTGTTTGCGAAGTTGACCCGCTTAAAGCATTGGAAGCAGCAATGGAAGGTTATAGAATTATGCCTATTGCCCAAGCTGCTAAAGAAGGCGATATTTTTATAACAGTAACCGGAAACAAACACGTTGTTGATGTTAAACATATTTTAAGCATGAAAAACGGTGCATTTTTAGCTAATGCGGGACACTTTAATTATGAAGTAAATGTTCCTGATCTGGCAGCAGAAACACTTGAAATAAAGAAAATCAGACCTACACTTGAAGAATATAAACTTAAAAACGGAAAATCTGTTTATGTTTTAGCTGAAGGCAGATTAGTTAATTTAATTTCCGCAGAAGGTCACCCTGCAAGCGTTATGGATATGTCATTTGCAAATCAGGCTTTGGGAATTGAGTTTCTTGTTAAAAACAAAGGCAAGTTGGAAAACAAACTTTACACGCTTCCTTTGGAAGTTGACATTGATATAGCTAAATTAAAACTCAAATCAATGGGGCTTGAAATTGATACCTTAACACCACTGCAGGAAGAATATCTTAAAACTTGGAACATTTAATTAGTTGAACAGTCGAATAGTCGAAAAGTTGAGAAGTTTTATTAAGTGAGCGGTGAGCAGTGAGCAGAAGATTCTATTCACTATTTCCTATTTCCTATTTTCCTTTTGCTTTTTGCATTTTGCTTTTTGCTTTGCTACGGTTTGATTAAAAACTTAATAGCATCGCCTGCGATGTGTTTTTCTAAAGCCTCAGGTACATCTGCCAAGCCAATTGTGCCTGTAATAAGTTTTTCTACAGGCACTTGACCTGATGCAATAAGGTCAAGTGCCTGCCTGAAGTATTTTGGAGTATGGTGAAAAACGCTTATCATTTTTATATCATTATAATGCATTCTTGTTGTGTCAAAAGTCACCGTAGAGCCTGATTTACAGCCGCCAAAAAAGTGAACCGTTCCGCCCGGCCTTACAAGCGAGAACATTCTTTCCCAAATCGAAGGCAGACCGACACATTCAACAGCGACATCCAACCCTTTTTGTTCTTCTGTAAAAGAAAGAAATATTTTTTCGGGATTTGGATACTTTGTCAAATCAATAACTTCATCCGCTTGTGCAAATTCATCCGCAAGTTTTAATTTTAAAGGATTTCTTCCTGCCGCTATAACCTTTGCTCCTTTTAATTTTGCAAGTTTTGCAAACATAAGCCCAATCGGACCTATTCCGATAATTCCTACCGTTTGACCCGGTTTGATTTCCGTTCTTTCTACACCATGAACGACGTTTGCAAGGGGTTCGCAAAAAGCAGCTTTATCAAAACTTAAATTTTCAGGGAGTTTAAGCAGATTTTTTTGAACAATTCTTGCCGGAACGGTTATATATTCAGCATAAGCTCCGTTTAACAAGTGTAAATTTTCACATAAATTATATTCTTCTTTTCTGCAGAAAAAACATTCTCCGCAAGGTGCGGAATTTGCCGCAACAACCCTGTCGCCGATTTCAAATCCTTCAACATTTTTGCCTAATTGTGCAACTATACCTGCAAATTCGTGTCCAAATCCCGAAGGAACTTGTTTTATTAAAATCGGATGACCTCTTCGGTAAGTTTTGACATCGGTTCCGCAAGTAAGAGCTGCTTCGACTTTAACTAGAACCTCACCTTCATTTAGAGGTTTTATACTTACTTCTTCCAAACGTATGTCACCGGGTCCCCAGTATTGTATAGATTTCATTTTTTTAGTCATTTTACCCACTTGATTTTTTTATTAAATAGTTTATAATAAAAAAGGGCGAGGATGCTGTAACATCCTCTTTAAAAGCCCTATCTTGATAGAAGAGCTATTATAATCGCTAAGATTATAATAAGCTCTTTTTCATTTACTATCAATTTAATCACCCCCTTTCTTTTCACAAATACGATTTGTAGTCGTTTGAAAAAGAGGAGGAGATGGTCTTACCCATTTTTATTTAACTTTAATGTACGCTTTTAATATTTTATTTTCAATTGTATCACGAAAAGCCTTGTCAATGTCTTTAAGCTCATAAACAGTTGAAATATTGTCAACTTTAATTTTTTTGCTTGCAAGTAAGTTTATCGAATCTTTTAAATCTGCAATCGCGGGAGAATAACTCCCCAAAACGGTTAATTCTCTGTAATAAATTTCATTGTTTGCATAACCGAAATTTTTCGGAGTACTTGCAAAAACAATGATTTTTCCGCCGTCTCTTACTTCTTTTAATGCTAAATCAATTGTTACATCAGCACCTGAGGTCATAAAAACCGCGTCAACTTGAAGATTTTTGACTTCAGATGAATAGTAAGATTTAATACCGATTTTATTTGCAAAATCTATCCTTTCTTTAAGGATGTCACACCCAAAAACTTCTGCTTGATAAGCCTTTAAGGCTTGCCCCATTAAAATTCCGATAGAACCTAAACCGATAACCAAAACTTTTGAATTTGGTTTTAGTTCTGCTCTCTTAATTGCCCTGATACAGCATCCCAGAGGTTCATAAAAAGAGGCTTCAATTTCTGTTAAATTATCGGGAATTTTTACAGCTACATTTTGCAGGTGTTCCTCAGAAAGGTAAACGTATTCGCTAAAACCGCCAGGGACTATATTGGTTTCCTTAAAGTGAGCACACATTGAGTAATTCCCGTTTTTACAGTAAACACAATTAAGACAAGGTATATGATGGGAACTTACTATCCTGTCGCCGACTTTAAAACCGGTTTTTGAATTAATATCAACAATTTCACCCACAATTTCATGACCTAAAACAGTGCCGTTTTTAACGCTTCCTTGTCTAAATTTAACGATATCGGAACCGCACAGCCCACAGCCTAATGTTTTTACCAAGGCACCTAAGCCGTCTTTTAAAGACGGCTTAGGTGCCTCTTCTATAACAATTTTGTCATCTTTTACACAAGCAACTTTCATTTTGTCATTGCCTCAATTTTAATTTTTGTGCTGTCGGAAGAATCAATCGGTCTTGTAAAAACATAATGTTTTATTGTGTTGAAATCAAATTTCGACATAAAAAAATATCCTGCAATTGCAATCATTGCGGCAATTAAAACATATTCAAGAAGATTTTGACTTTTCAGCTTTTTCATAACTGAATTTTAGCATAAAGTGATTACCTCGTAAAATTAATTGTAGTATAATGCTGTTAGGTAAAAGGTGAAAAATATAAGGCAAATAAGAAATGGAATCTTCTGCTCACTGTTCACTGTTCACGGCTCACTTTAAAAAAAGGCGAAATCAGAAGGATTTCGTGTTGAGGTAGAAAAAGAAAATGACGAGAATAAGAAAAGCAGGTTATTTTGATAAATTTAAGCTTAAAAAGATGATTTCTTTTTTAAGCACAGATATTGTAAGCTATTACACAAAAGTTTTTATGAATTTTCCGTTTAATATCATTCATGATTTGCTGCCTTTGAGTTTAAAATTTTTGCCGGAATCTTATGTAATAGAAGAAAATAAAGAAATTATCGGAATGATTACGGTTACGCCTACCCAAGGAAACCCTTATAAACTCAATATAATTCGACTATTTTTAGAACATAACTGCTTCAATGCCGGAAAACAATTAATTGACTTTGTTATTTCAAAATATGGTGCAAAAGGTGCTACGGCTTTTATAGCTAAAATAGATGATTCTTATGATGAACTTTTAAGTTTATTTGTTGACGGTTGTGGTTTTAGACAATGTTCATCAGAACAAATGTGGAAAATGGAATTAATCAGGTTTTCTCAGGAGAGTAACTCCTTTTTTAGACCGTTTAAGAACTCTGATGCACCGATAGTTGCCATGCTTTTTAATGATTCCGTAATTACACACTTTAAATATTCAATAGTTTCAACGAAAAACGAATATTGGGAGCTGTTTTTTAAAGGTTTAAAAGATTCTAAGTTTAAGTACGTAATTGAAGATGAAAATCTTAAAACAATTAAAGCATATTTATCAATAACTACAAGCGATAATTTAAATTACATTCTTGATATTATTGCTTCACCTTGGCATGAATGCTCTTGGGAAGATATTTTGAGCTTTACGATTAATCAAATTTCTAAAAGACAAAAAGATTTTTATTTGTTTGTAAAAGTCAGGAAATATACTACAACAGCAGAAAATTTTGAAAATTATTTAACCGAACAAAATTTTAAAAGAGTACAGAACCAACTCGTTCTCGTAAAAGATTTCTATAAACAGATAAAAGAGGCTCAACCTATAAGCAGGGTGGTATTATTTAATGAAGTAAACGAGAAGCCCGTTTTTAAGATTTAGTATGACAAATTATAAAAAATATATGAAAAAATGCATAAAACTGGCACTTAAGGCGGAGGGGAAAACTTCTCCCAACCCTTTGGTAGGTTGTGTTGTGCTTGACAAAAACGGAAAAGAAATCGCAACAGGTTATCACAAAGCTTATGGCGAATTGCATGCCGAAGCTGATGCACTAAGCAAACTAAAAAACAATGAAGCAAAAGGCGGTACTTTGATTGTAAATCTTGAGCCTTGCTGTCATTGGGGCAAAACTCCGCCATGCGTTGATTTAATAATTAAAAAAGGGATTAAAAGGCTTGTTATAGGCATGAAAGACCCTAACCCTATTGTGTCAGGCGAAAGTATAGAAAAATGTAAAAAAGCAGGAATTGAAGTCATTGAGGACGTTTTGCATGATGAAGTTTTTAAATTAAATGAAATTTTTGTCAAAAATATGACGAAGAAAGAGTGCTTTGTAGCAATAAAAACAGCAACAACACTGGACGGCAAAATCGCCACGAGAACAGGTTCTTCAAAATGGATTACGTCAGAAAAAGCCAGAAAGGAAGTACAAAAAATCAGAAATCGCTATGATGCAATATTAACAACAAGCTCTACGATAATAAAAGATAATCCTTCCATGACATGTACCCTGAAAAACGGTAAAAATCCCATAAAAATAATACTTGATAGGGAGCTAAAGACTGATTTAAAATCAAAAATTTATCAAACTACCGGCGAAAAAATATATATTGTTGTTGATGAGAACATTGAAATCTCAAAAATCACTTCTGTTACTACGCATGTAGCAGTTATTAAGTGTCCAAGCAACAATTATAAGCTGGATTTGGGGTTTTTATTTGAAAAATTATATGAACTTGGAATTAAAAGTGTATTAGTAGAGGCAGGCGGAAAGCTAAACGGAGAGATTATTTCGTTAGGATTGGCAGATAAAATTTATCAATTTATTGCACCTAAAATATTGGGTGATGAAAAGGGCATAAATGCTTTTGAGGGTAGAAAGATTAATGAAATCAATAATTCATTAAGGTTTGAGTTCGCAAGCATTTATGCCCTTAATCAGGATATATTAATTATTTCTATGCCGATTTATACACCGTTGTAAGGTATTATAATAGGCTCAACCGTTCCTTCAAACAGTTTTGCTAATACCTTTCCAAAAGTTAATTTCGATGGTTTTTTTGCACTTTCAAATTGAACAGTATCCTTCATAGGATAATTTACGGCTGTGTTTCCTGAAGGATTAGTCCCTTCAAAAGTTACTTCAAGTCTGTTTGGCGGGTAGTAGCTGTTGATTGAATTTATTTTCATAACCACACCTCCTTTGGGGAATTTAAATAAGTGTTTTTCTTACACTTCATTTGACATTTTCATTATGTACCATAAAATAAAATTTGTCAACCCCTATTTTACAAAAATACATAAATGCCCAAAATCCTTATTGGTGTTGTACTTTTTGATTAAGTATCTTGAATACACTTAATACATGTCGTATTAAGCCATTCGGGTATTAATAAAGTAGCTCAATCAGGTAATAACAAACTGAAAAAAGATAGCACAACAGAGTAATTGTAAAAATACTATTTATTACGTTAAATATAATTAAATCTTTTTCATACTTCCAGCTATTCTTAATTCCAACAGGGCCATCAGGCCCTTTTCTTTTTGAGTGAAGAGTGAAGCGTGAAAAGAAGGTTATAGGTTTATAGGGTGATGGGTTTATCGGTTCTGCAAGGTCTTTCAATTTTGACTAAACAACCTATAATCCTATAAACTAAAAAGAGTTTACGGAAAAAGTTCCTTTTTCCTGTAAACTCTGATGTCCGGTTTCAAACCTTGCCGCCGGCTATCCCGCAGCCGGCAAGGTTTTCACACTTCTAAGGTCGCATACGGAAAAGTCTCAATTTTTGTCAAAATTGGACTTTTTCCGCATGCTCAAAACTTATTCACTTTCGATAAAATAATCACATTCCTTATTAGAACATTGAATTGTAGTGCCTTTTTTCAGAACTTTTTTAACTAAAAGTGAATTGCACTTAGGGCATGCTTCGCCCGTAGGTTCATTCCAAAGAACAAAATTACAGTCGGGATATTTATTGCAGCCGTAAAATATTTTTCCGTATTTTGATTTTCGCTGGACAATTTCTCCTTCGCAACCCTCTTTTGGGCACTTTACGCCGGTTGATTTGACAAGGCGTTTTCTGTTCTTGCATTCTTCATTTGTACATTCCAAATATTTTCCGTAAGGTCCTACTTTTATAATCATATCTGACCGGCATTTTTCACATTTTTCATCTGTTGTTTCAGGCTCCTGAACCTCACCTGACTTATTTAAAGGCATCATTGTTTTGCATTCAGGGTAGCCGGAGCAACCGAGAAACTGTGTTCCGAAACGGCTTGTTCTTATCAGCATGGGTTTTCCGCAATTTGGACAAATCACATCGCTTTCTATGTTTATTTTTTCCATATTTTGTCTTGCATTATTAACCGTTTCAATAAAAGGGTCGTAAAAATCTCTGAGTACTTTATTCCAAACAGCTTTCTGTTCAGCTATATCGTCAAGTTTTGTTTCCATACCTGCGGTAAATTTATAGTTCATAACTTGTTGAAAATGTTCAACAAGCTGTTTTGAAACGGTTTTGCCTAAAAGTGTAGGCACCAAAGCTTTTTCAATTTTTTCAACATAACCTTTTGTCTGAATTTTAGTAATAATCGGAGCATAAGTAGAAGGACGACCGATTCCGTGTTCTTCAAGTGCTTTGACCAGAGAAGCTTCTGAGAATCTTGGCGGAGGCTGTGTAAAATGTTGTTTCGGGTTAACTTTTTTACATTTTAAAACATCACCTTTCTCAAAGTCAGGAATTGTTTTTTTATCTAAATTTTGTTCACCGTCTTCTATTTCATTTTCTTCTTTTTCTTCGGTATAAACTTTCAAAAATCCGTCAAAAATAACCTTGCTTGCACCCACTCTGAGAGTATAGTCTCCTGCTTCAATGTCAACTGAAGTATTTGCAATACTTGCATTTGACATTTGAGAAGACATAAACCTGTCCCAAATTAGCTTATAAAGCCTATATTGTTCATTTGTCAAATATTGTTTAATTTTTTCAGGGGTTTTTTCGGGATAAGACGGACGGATGGCCTCGTGAGCATCTTGAACATTCTTTTTATCGGTTTTAACGTAATTGTTAGCTTCGCTCGGATAATATTTTTGACCGTAATTATTTAAAATAAAGTCTTTTGCGGCTTGAACAGCATCATCGGAGATTCTTACCGAGTCAGTTCTCATATAAGTAATCAAACCTACAGCACCTTCGCTTCCTAATTCCATACCTTCATAAAGCTTTTGAGCAACCTGCATGGTTTTTGAAACTCCGTAGCCGAGTTTTGAGCTGGCTTCTCTTTGCAGAGTTGAGGTTATAAAAGGTGCCGAGGGCTTTCTTGTGCTTTCACGGTTTGTAATTTTAGAAACTTGATATTTTGTTGTTTTATCGGAGAGAAAATCTACGATTTTTTGTGCTTCGTCTTTGTTATTTATTTCAATTTTTTTGTCTTTATATTTTGCAAGTTCTGCCTCAATAATTGTTCCTTTTTGGTCGAGTTCTGCGGTAATTGACCAGTATTCAACCGGAGTGAATGCTTCTATTTCTTCTTCACGCTCACAAATCATCCTCAAGGCAACGGATTGAACACGTCCTGCCGAAAGTCTGTTATTTCTTAATTTTTCCCAAAGAACAGGACTTATTTTGTAGCCTACAAGTCTGTCCAGAATTTGTCTTGTCTGTTGAGCCTTAACTTTATCCATATCAATGTGTCTTGAATGTTCAACGGCATACTTAACAGCTTTTGGTGTAATTTCGTTAAATTCTATGCGGAAGATTTTTTCTTCAGGTACATCAAGAATCTGGCGTACGTGCCAGGCAATAGCTTCTCCTTCACGGTCAGGGTCGGATGCAAGATAAATTTTATCGCATTTTTTTGCAATCTCATTTAATTTGCCAACAACCTTTTTTTTCTCGGGAATTACGACAAAAGTCGGTTCAAACTCTTTTTGCACGTCAAAACCCAGGACGCTTTTAGGAAAATCCCTTATGTGTCCGAAACTTGCTTCTATCTGAAAACTGTCACCAAGAATTTTTTTAATTGTTTTTGATTTTGCGGGTGACTCTACAATCACTAAAGCTTTCTCACTCTTTGGGGCTTTTTTAGACTTCGTGGTTTTCATTTTAATTTCTTGATCTTCAGATTTCTTTGTTGTTTTTGTAGCCATCTATATTTTTTCTCAAATCTGTATCGTCTAGAAATTATAACATAAAAAAATCACTTCTTCTTTTTTGATTTTTTATTTTTATTAATCTTTACAACATTAGTTTTGGGAGGTGTCATCATTTTTTCAAACATCTTCTGTGTTTTATTATGAAATTTTACAGCTTCGTTTGTCAGACCTTTTTCTTCAATAAAATCTTTCAAAATAGCTTCTGTCAAAAGTTGTTCAAAATAATTTTCATGAAGTTCTTCAACCATTTCACTTAATAGTAAGTATTCTTCGGTAAATACATAACAAAGTTCGGCAAGTAAACCTTTATCCTTATCTTTGCTGTCCATTTGTTTTTCAATCCATTCACCATATTTTTCAACAAGCTGATTGTATTTATCCATACTTTCTTCATAGTCTTTTCTCATCAAAAAAAGCCCTTCAATAATTGACATATCCTCTTCACATTTTGTATCCATTTTTTATCTCCTTTTTATTTAAATAATCTTATATTTTTCCCCATCGATTTGTTTTATTGCACCTTGAAGTTCAAGATTTGTCAGGCAAAACAAAAGGTCATTGAAATTAACACTCGTTTCTGCAGAAATTGCATCAAATCCTTTCGGTTCTATTTCAATTGAACTCAAAATCTTCTTTTCATCGTTTGAATATTGTGAAAAATCCATTTTTAACTGTTTTTCAGACTGAATTTCCCATTTTAAGGTTTCCAGAATATCCTCTGCACAAGTAACCATTGCGGCTCCTTGTTTTAAAAGTTTATAAACTCCTTGAGTATTCGGGTTTGAAACAAGACCGGGGATACACATTAATTCTCTTCCATGCTCCAAGCATAAATTTGCTGTAATCAAAGCACCGCTTCTTATTGCCGCTTCCGCAACTAAAGTTCCGTAAGAAAGACCGGAAACAATCCTGTTTCTATGGGGGAACCTAAACTGTAAAGGCTGAAAAGTCGGAAAATATTCGCTTAAAATTGCACCGTTACCGTCGGTAATCTTTTTATAAAGCTCTTTATTTGCACTCGGGTATACAAAATCAAATCCGCTTGCGATTACTCCGATGGTTTTAAGATTATTTGCCAAAGCCGCATTGTGGGCGGTTGTATCAATTCCGGAAGCCAGTCCCGATACAATGCAAACATCCGTGTTTCTTAATTCCGCTATAATTTTTGTCAAAACATCTTTTGCGTTTGTGCTTGCTTTTCTTGAACCTACGATAGCGAGAGTTCTTTCTAAATTACAAAGTCCCAAATCCCCTTTTACGTATAAAACCATAGGCGGGTCGGAGATGTTTTTGAGCATATAAGGATAGTTTTCATCCTCAAATGTTATAAAAGAAAGATTTCTTCGGATAATTTCATCTAAAACTTTTTCAGGATTTGTTTTATCTCGTTTTTGGATAAAAGTTTCGGCTTTTTTGATGTTTAAACCGTCAATTTGAGATAAATCTTTTGCACAAGCCTTGTAAGCTGTTTCAATATCGCCAAAATAATTGTACAGCCGTTGTACAAACCTGCTGTCAATCTCTTCCATAGACGAAAGTGCTATCCAGTATTTGTTTTTTGACATTTTACTTATTAAGCCTTTTAATTCGTTGAATTGTTTCTTTAATGTTATTCTTTTCTTCTTCTGGAATATCAAATTTCATATAATCTTCAAAGTATTCAATGGCATCTTGATAATCATTTCGGGCAAGAAAAATTATGCCGACTTTTTTGTATGCCGGATGAAATTTGTCATTTATTGCAATGGCTTTAAGATAATTAGAAAGTGCTTTGTCCACTTCGTCATTTGCCTCGTAAGCCTGTCCCAAATAGTAATATACCCATTCATTATCTTTTTTGAATTGGAGGATATTTTCAAAATTTTCAATTGCTAAATCATAGTTTCCGAGTTCAAAATAAATTCTTGCCAAGTCATAATAAGCATCATAATTTTCAGGTTGCTCTTCAAGAATTTTATCCAGTTCATCAATTGCAAAATCCAATTGGGCATCTTCCATATAAACCCTTGCAAGATAATGTTTAAGCACAAGATTTTCTGGCAGTTCTTTTGTTCCTGTTTGCAAAAGCTCTATAGCATCGACAAAATTTCTCTGCTTAAAATATAAATCCGCAAGATTTATATAAATTTCGGCTAACTCATGATTAAACCCGAGTGCTTTTAAGAAAAAGTTTTCAGCCTGTTTGAAATCGCCGATGTAATTGTAGCAAAGAGCTAAATTGTTGTATATTTCGGCATTTTCAGTTTCTTTTTCCAATATCAGGCTGAAGGCATCAATTGCTTTGTGCCACTCTTTGTTTTTAAATAATTCAATTGCGTTTTCAATTTCGTTGGTCATTTTTTATCCTATTTTATTTTTTATAATAAAACTCTTTTATGGGTCATGTTTAGAATCGGCAAGTTATGTTTATATGGTAATATGGTAATATGTGTAATTACACATATGTGTATTACCAACTTTATGGGTCATTATGGGTCATTGAAGATAAAACATATTTGGTAAATTTTCCTTCACCTTCTTTTTGAACAATTCCTATTTTAAGCATTTTGGCTAAGTCTCTTTTACTTGTTTCTCTTGTTGTATTTGTTATTTCTTGATATTTACTGTTATTTATAGAACCGTATTCCTGAATATACCCGATAGCAATTGTTTGTCTTTTATTTAAACCTTTAAAAAACTTGCTGAACTTAACAGAAAATCCACCAAATTCTTCTATAAAATCAGGTTCAGGTAATGCTTGTTTTTTACAAGCTTCTGTAATCCGTAGAATACCTGACCCAAACTTTTCTATTTTGCCGGAACGGTAAAAAACACTCGCAATAAGACGGTTTCTGGGCTTTGAAGGATGAGAAGTTTTTAATTGTTCTATTGTTAAGTCATCTACTAACTTTCCAGGATTATAAAACCATAACCAATCTTTAAAAATTTTTATTTGGATTTGTGTATCATTATCAAAATAATCCCGGTGTATTATTGAATTTAAAAGAGCTTCTCTAAGAGCATTCAGAGGATAATCCCAAATGTCATCTCTGTCAAGTTTTTTACCTGTAATAACATATCTTACATTAATGCAAAACTTTATGGCTTCTTCTGCATTTATGACTTGTTCAAATAAATTTCCATTAATTGTTTTATCATTTACAATTATTACTTCATCATTCCCCTTAAATCCACCTACTCTTATATTTGCATTCATAAAATATTTTTGTGGATTTTTACCGAATAATAAAATAGCCGCATTTGTTAATTTACCATTTATAATAAGTTCCAGTCTTTTTAATATTAATTCAATACTTTCTCCTGCCAAAATTTCAGGCAAACGACCTTCATTAATTCCTAAACGTACAAATTCTTTTACGGTTTCTTCTTTAATATCATCGATTGAATAATTACCTGTTTGAGATTCCCAACTTACACCGCTCAGTAATTTTGTACGTAATTCATTGGTGGTCATTACTCTGGTGGTGTTACCTATCCTTTTATAATAGATTGATTTGAATGAAATAGGATTAGACGACTTTTCAACAGATATTGATAATATATTCTTGTTTTTATGTTTTGTTACTTGAATTTTAGGTTGTATGCCCAAAGAGTGTATTATTTTATTAATAATAGTTTCCTGATTTCCGTTTGATAAGTCAATACCTTTGATATTTTTTTCATTAGAAATACCTAAAATTATTGTTCCGCCATCTGTATTTGCAAAAGCGGATAAAGATTTAAAAAAGCCATCATTGACTTCTTCTTTATATTCTAAAATACTACTTTCATCTTCTGCTAATTTTAAAATCAACACTTAATACCTTTTATTTATTTTGGTAGGATAGTAATCCCACCCTACATTTCTTTAAAACAAGCTGCTGTCCTTGTTTTGTGATTTGCCGACATTTTTGATAACGGTTTTTGTATTGCCTTCTGCATAGAAGTTCTTTGGTTTTAAAACAAGTTTTATTTTATCCGCAAAGATGGTTTTTTCGCCTTGGGTTATGCTGGAACGTCCCGTAAAGTATATTTCGTTAGGTTTTTTTGTTTCTTTATTCGGGAAAAAGCTCACTTTCGGACCTTGAGCGTAATAATCTTTAAACCAAATTTTTACATCACCGCTGCCTAAAAATGTATTTGATTTTTGGTCATATTGCTGATAAGACGCTTTTAAAACAATTTTGGAACCGTCATCTAATGTGGCACTTGAAGTTGTATTTCCGATTGAAATTAACTCTTCGGTAATCGGGCTGTAAATAAAGTGGTCGGCACTTGCAGAATCCTTATTTCGCTTAAACCTTGCGGCTCCTATTAAATCTATCCTTTGTAAATCACCGTTTTTGTCGGTTTTAATTATTGCACGGTTAGAAAAAGTTTCCAGTTCTTTGTAGTGAATTATAACGCTTCCGTTTGCTTTCATAACACTTGTTTTGATGTCATATTCCTGCATGTCTGCGGTTATTATAACAATCGGTTCTTTCCCGTCAAAAACAGTTGATTGTGTGGCTCCTTCAGCTTTTATAATTTTATTTATCAAAGATACTTTTAGAATATTTGCCTTAACTTCCCGTTTTTTGTTGCCCTTAATTTCATATGCGTAAGGTTTTTCGTAAAAAGTCGCGGTATCTAATTTATTGTCTTTTGTAACCGTAACGTCCGCTTTTTCACCCAGTACTTTTGCATCATCGATAGAAACCTGTACGTCTCCTTCGGCTTTTATTTTATTATCTTTTTCTGAATAAGACTGGGTTTTTGACTGAATAACCAAATCGGACGCCATGGCGGAAAGTCCGAATAATAAAACTATACTTAATATTACAATTAGATTTTTCTTTTTCATTATTTCTCCTTTAACTCATACAATTTTGTAACAGTATTACCGATTATCTTGAAATGTGAATAATCGGGATTGATAACCGCCCTTTGGGCTGTTGCAATAAGTTCGTTATTTCTGTTAATTTTAATATGTCCTTGTGCAACAACGTCTTTGTCTGAACCTGACCAGGTAAGCCTGTCACAATAAAGTGAAGTTCCGTCTTTTATTACAATATGCGTATCGTTGTAAAGTATTATTTGTTTTTTAACTTCATTATAAGTGCCTTTTGAAGATTCAAAACTCATGGAAACTTCATTATTAGTGTAAAAGTTTCCGGTTACGTTTTCAAGTATTGCAACTTTGTTGTCGCTGTTGTAATAACCTGTTTCACCGTAAATTTCCCAATATTTTTTATCTTCCTTGGTTTCCGTAATAATTATACTCGAAATATCAAGTTCTTGACGATTTTCGGTTCCGATAAGCTGTTCACGGTTAAAGTTTCTGGTAATTATTCCGGCCGTAATAAACGCCCATGCCAATACTCCCGCAATAAACAAAAATACGGATAAATAAATTATTTTTTTTCTTCCAAGATTTTTTAAGTTCATAGTTATTAGTTTATCATAAATGGGGCTAATGATGGTAAATTTTTTACGTATGTTAAAGTTTTAGGATAAAAGACGGTGTTTGTTGTAAAATATTTCATGTCATTGCGAGGAGCGAGTGTAACGAGCGACACTCTGCCGAACCCAAAGGTACTAAATGTACCTTTGGGTGAGAGGTAAATCCAAAAAGATTTAATAAATTTAATTATTTTTTTGGATTGCCGCGTTGAGGTTTCGTCTCTGTTCGCAATGACATGGAAGGCTTGAAATAAAATATGGAAAATCAAAAAACACTAATTCTAATAGACGGGCATGCTTTAGCGTTCAGGCAATATTTTGCTTTGGAAAGAACAGGCATGAAAACAACCGATAACCAACCTACTTGGGCGGTTTTCGGGTTTTTTAAAGCTGTTTTTGACCTCCTTAAAAATCAGGACATAAAACCTGATGCAATAACGGTTGCATTTGATGTTGGCAGAAAAACTTTTAGAGTTGAGAAATACGACCAATATAAAGCCAACAGAGAAACTATGCCGGATACTTTAAGAAGCCAGATGGGGCTGATTTTTGAAGGTCTAAAGGCTTTCAATATCCCGATTTATACAAAAGAAGGCTATGAAGCCGATGATGTTATCGGAACAATTTGTGACAAAGCCACAAAATTGGGGCATAAAACTTTGATTTTAACCGGCGATCAGGATTCTTTTCAACTGGTTGACAAAGAAGGGTTTGTAAAAGTTTTAATCCCTTCTAAAGGAGAGCTTATTGAGTATAATTGGGATAAAGTTTATGAAAAACTCGGGGTTTATCCTAATCAGGTAACAGACTACAAAGGGCTGAGGGGTGATACTTCGGATAATATTCCGGGAATTAGGGGAATAGGCGAAAAAACCGCCCAAAAATTGCTTTCACGTTATCCGAATATGGAGAAAATGTTTGCTCATTGCACGGAGATCCCTGAAAATGCAGTACGTGAAAAGATTTGCAGCGGTAAAGATATAGGACTTTTGAGCAAAGAGCTTGCTACTATTGTCAAAGACGTTGATATTGATTTTGATTTTCAGCATACACACATTGAATTACCCGATATTAGTGAAGTTACGGAATTTCTTAAAAAGCTTCAGTTTTACAGTTTTATACGTGGGATTGATGGAATTTTGAGTTCTTTTAACAAAAATAAAATCGAACAAGATATACGTCATCCTGAATTTATTTCAGGATCTAACCAACAGGAGCAAGATGGAAAGATGCTGAAACAAGTTCAGCATGACGCCATATCTAAAGAAAAAACTGTTCACCCCTTCACCCCTACACCCATTCAATCTACCTGCCAAATGCAGCTTGGTTTATTTGCACAGGAAGTAAAACAAAAAATAAATAAAGATGACCTTGGTTTTGAGGTTAAAACGATTACAACAAAAGAAGATTTAAAAGAACTGGTTGAAAATCTTAAAAAAGTTGAACTTTTTGCACTTGATACGGAAACGACTTCCGTTAATATTCAGGAAGCGGAGTTAGTCGGAATATCTGTAGCATATGAAGATTTTAAAGATGCTAAGATGCTAAGATGCGTAGATGCGTTGCAAAATGATAGTATTTCTCCACGCCTCCACGCCTCCACGCCTCTTGTCTTCTATATCCCTTTGTCCCATCAAATCGGCGAACAGCTCGAACTTAAAGAAGTACTTGATGTGCTAAAACCTGTTCTGGAAGATAAAAATATTAAAAAGACCCTGCAAAATGCTAAGTTTGACTATAATATTTTCCAAAATTACGGAATAAAGCTTCAGGGAGTGTATTTTGACACTATGCTTGCAAGCTATATTAAAGATCCGACAAGAAAACATGGGCTTAAAACTCAGTCACTCGAGCATTTAAACCATATTATGCAAGAGATAACCGAGCTTATTGGCAGTGGTAAAAATCAAATCAGCATGGAATGTGTTTCTATTGAAGAAGCCGCCGCTTATGCTTGTGATGATGCTTATACAACGCTGCAATTAACAAAATTCTGGCAAAATAACCTTGATGAAAAAGAACTTAAACTGCTTTATGATATTGAAGTTCCGCTTGCAATAATACTGGCACAAATGGAATATGACGGCGTTTCGGTTGATATGGAGTACTTAAATAAACTTACTGCAGAGTTTAATTCAAAAATAGCAGAACTTGAAGAAAAAATCTTTGAAATATCAGGAATTCCGTTTAATGTCAATTCGCCAAAGCAAGTCGGAGAGGTGCTTTTTGACAGATTAGGTATTGCCGCAAAGAAAAAACGGGGGAAATCAAATTATTCGACAAGTGCGGAAATACTGGAAGAACTTGCTAAAGAACATAAAATTTGTGAATATTTGCTCTTGCACAGGCAATATTCAAAGCTTAAATCAACTTATACGGATGCCCTGCCGCAATTAATAAGCAAAAAAGACGGGCGAATTCATACAAGTTATAATCAAACTGTTACAACCACAGGACGTTTGTCGTCTTCAAATCCGAATTTGCAAAATATTCCCATAAGAACCGAAGAAGGCAATAAAATAAGACACGCATTTGTTCCTCAGGATAAGGAAAAGGAGCTTTTGTTGTCAGCGGATTATTCTCAGATTGAACTTCGGCTTATGGCACACATTTCCCGTGACGATAATTTAATTGAAGCGTTTTGTTCAGGTGAGGACGTTCATTCAAAAACAGCGGCTAGTGTTTTTGAAGTTCCAGTTGAAGGTGTTACCAAAGATATGCGATATAAAGCAAAAGCCGTTAATTTCGGGATTGTTTACGGACAAAGTAAATACGGACTGGCTAAATCTTTGGGAATAGCTCCTTTTGCAGCAGAAATGTTTATTGAAAAGTATTTTGCAACTTATCCGAAAGTTCGTGAATATATGCAAAATACAATTAAATTTGCCCACGAACACGGATATGTTGAAACAATGTTTGGGCGTAAGCGTTATTTGCAAAACGATTTAATCAGTCCGAATTTTGCAATCAGAGAAGCAGCCGAACGTGCAGCGATTAATCAACCGCTTCAGGGAACGGCCGCGGACTTAATTAAAATGGCGATGATTGAGCTTGATAAAAAATTAAAAGAAAATAATTTAAAATCAAAAATGATTATGCAGGTTCACGATGAATTGGTTTTGGAAGTTGAAAAAGATGAATTGGATATAGTTAAAAAACTTACTCTTGAGGCAATGGAATTAAATCAGCCGCTTTTGGTGCCGTTGGTTGTAGATATAAGCTACGGTAAATCCTGGCTGGAAAATTAAAAGGGAAAAGGGAAATGGAAAAAGGGAAAAGCAAACTTTTTTTTACTTTGTTTGTTTTATGCTTTTTAAGCGTCGGCTGTGCCTGCGGCACAGCCGACGCAGTGCAGACTTTACCTGCACCTTCTGTTGCAAAACCTTCTCCTGTCAAGCCTCAGCCGGTAGATTTTTCTGATTGTTATAAATATTTTAAATTCAATTCAGACAGGCTTTTTTATTTAACTCTTGCAAGTGTTAACGCAAACAGGTTTAACATACTGGAAATACAGAGCAGAAGCGGATATATTATTTTTTCTGTTGCAAAAAAGGAATTCTTGGCAAGTGTGGTAAAAATTGATGAAAAAAATTCAATTTTAAAAATTACGCCATGCAACAATATCTATTATTTTCCTGCCGGGATTGTTCAAAACATGTTTAAATACATTGAACTTAATGCAAATACACCCGTTGAACAGCTTAAAGTTTTATAAATTACAATGATGTTGGAGTAAAAAATGTAAATTTCAAATAAGCCGCCTCTTGATCAGTTTAAACAATCCTTTGAATGCCAGTAGTTTATCCTGCATTTGCCAAAATTTGTAATCACTGTAAGCATAATCCGTTAATTTATGGTATTTAAAATACTCTTTTTGCATAGGATTAAAACAGCCAAAACCCTTTATCCACGGTTTAAAACCACCTGTGTAATGAATTATGTAAGGCTGTTTAATTATTTTATTCATTGGAGAACATTGAAAATTCCATTTCAAATCCAAAAACCTGATTTTTTCTTCAAAGAGTTTATTTAAAACTTCCTCACAACTTTCATCTTCTTGTAAAATTTTCATTGCACGCCTTGGAATCTCATCTTCGAGCCACTTTTGAGCATTTACAAGCATTACACCGGAATTAAATTTAAAAGATTTTGTTCTATCAAAATTCTCAACAACACCAATATAATCTTCCGATAAATTCGTCTGCCAAAGCTCTTTTAAGGAGTTTTTAACCACGATATCGGCATCAAGATAAATTATTCTTTCTGTTTGAACAATTTCCGGTAATAAAATCTTCCAAAATATTTTTTCTTTGTCGTTAAGCAGGTGGAAAGTTATTTTGCAATCAGAAAACTCAAAGATTTCCTTTTTATTTTCACTGCTAAGCCCCATATCTAAAATATGAAAATGGATTTTCTCATCAGCTTTATTAAGCAAAACCGAAGTCATCAGCACAATTCCCGGTTCAATATAGTCATCATCAAAGGCTAAAGCAAGGTGGATAGTCTTCATAACTTAGTAAATTAAATCCTTATTTTTGTCTTTAAACTCTTTTTCATAAAGTTTTGCCCATTGAATAAATTTATAATAGGCTTGCATTTTGGCAAAAATTAATCCATGAATCCCGTCAAAAATACCGCCTTTTAAAATGTAAAATTTAAAAAACTCAAAACAAGGTCTGGTAACAAGTTTAAATAAAGAAAACTTTTTTCCTTTTTGGATAAATCTTTTTAATTCAAAATCCGTATATCTGTCTATTTTTTCATTGAAAGAGCTTATGGAAGGCATATGGTAATGAATTATATGAAGATTTTTCCCCTTAATCCAAAAATCTTCCCCTTCGTGTGTTATCGGCATTTGATGAATTGCATCCGTGTATGTGCAAACACCTTTTTTCCAAAATCTTTTGCAGCCTGCCTGATACCATGAACGTAAAATTTTGCCGTCCATTGCGGTTTCCCGCGGAATATTGCACGCAAAATGATTAGGTTTAGGGTTATTTGCATATTCTCTTAAATACTTCCAAAGCTCAGGTGTTACGATTTCATCTGCATCAAGGACTAAAATCCAATCGCCCGAAGCCTGCTCCATAGCCCAATTCCTTGCAGGTTCAACAATACCTGTTCGTTCGTGATAAACAATTTTGCACCCGAATTTTTGAGCAATTTCAATTGTTTTATCTTCGGAATGCATGTCGCAAATCAAAATTTCATCAGCTTCTTTTACACTTTCCAAGCACTTTTCCAAAAGCCTGTCTGCGTTTAATGTGTTTATTACTATCGATATTTTTTTCATTTTTTTGTATCCTTACAGCCTGATTTCTTTTATATTGTCGGGCAGGAATGCCCGACCTACAATTTATTAGTCAAAATCTTATCCTCAATTTTCTAATTTAATCCAATTTTGCGGTATAACATCTATTTGAACTATATTTTCATCATTAAACCATTTTTGTGGAGCGATTACAATCTTTTTTGGATTATTGTTAAGCCAGGCACCCCACCATGAAAATGAACTGTTTGCAATAATATTATGTTTGCAAAGACTCATCAAACGCATATCCTCAAAACTCTTTTTTCCGGTGTTATGTGAAACATAAACGCTTTCATAAGGCAGATTTAAATTTTGCTTAACCCACTCAATATCATCAGAAAAAATAAACAATGTCGGATTTGCATAATTTTGTGCAATGTATTCAACACCTCGCCTGTAATAATCAAGCGAGCATGGTGCATAAAGGTTTTGAAAACGCTTCTTTTGCACATAATCACCACGTCTTATGTGCAATGAAACAGAATTTACCGTGCCGATTTTTGCTGTTAACTCTTCATTTTGCTTAGCAGGCGGATTTTTAAACTGAAAATCATTTCGCAGGTCGTCTTCTATTTCTTTAAAATATTTTTCGCTTTGAAAAAAACCTTCAATATAGGTATTTGGTTCGATTTGAAAAATATTTTCATCAAATTCAAAATGCGGTTCACAATAAAATTTTAAACCCAAAAACTTTTTATTTTTAAGTCTTCTTCTTAATTTCCAAATTATTTCAAGTCTTAACTTCAGCCAAAAATCTTCAATTTTTCTCGGATTTACGTTAAAAATCTCCAAATCATAAGGTCTTGCATATTTTTTTGTAAAATAAGACATATCAAAAAAAGCCTGAAAACTTGTTTTCTTCTCAAGTGAACGGGCAAAAGCCCATTGAAACATTTGATTTCCAAGTCCGCCGTTAAATTTTACAATAAAAATTTTTTCATTTGACATATTCGGAAAATTCCTCAGAATCTTTCTTCCATTTATCTTCGGAAACTTTAAATGCATGATTCCAAAATTTTTCAATCGCATAAGTTTCACGTTCTTCTTTATGCAAGATATGGACTATAACATCACCGTAATCCAATAAATTCCAACGGTTTTTAAGATCGCTTTCCTGACCGTTAGGCAATCTTTCAAACAAATCTTTAACTTTTTCTTTTACATAAGAAGTCAAAGCTCTTACCTGTGTTGAAGTATCCGCTGAACAAATAACAAAATAATCAGCCAATACCGAAACATTGCTTATATTCAATATGGAAATATCTTTTCCCAGTTTATCATCAAGTATTCGTGCAATTACACTTGCTAATTTATCTGATTTAACGGTTTCTTTCATTTAATCCTCTATCATATCTGTCCTGATTTTGTGTCTCTCGCCTTCAAAATCGGTTTTAATCCATAAATCAACCATCTTTATTGCCAAATCATTGTCAATAACTCTTTCACCGAGACAAAGTAGATTAGAGTTATTGTGCTGCCTTGAGAGTTTTGTTGTGGTTTCATCCCAGCACAAAGCGGCTCTAATGCCTTTGATTCTGTTTGCGGTAATGGACATTCCTATGCCTGAGCCGCAGACTAAAATTCCTTTATCAAAATTGCCTGCTACAACTTCTTTTGCAACTTGCTTTGCAAATTGAGGGTAATGGCAAGACTCTAAAGAAAATGTACCAAAATCCTTAAATTCAATATTATTATCTTTTAAATATTTAACTATTTTTTCTTTTAAGTTAAACCCGCCATGATCGGCACCGATTGCAATTCTCAAAAATCTTCCCCTTTTTAGTATTCTTGCTTAATTATATAACAAAAGTAAAGTGAGTTTACGGAAAAAGTTCCTTTTTCCGCATGCTCAAGTGTGGTTTAGCACTTCTTAAGTTGGATTTATTTTAAATCATTAAATAAAATTCCTTTATCAGTTTACAATCTTCTTCAATATTTGGGCTTTCACAAACCAAAGCACCTTTTACATCAAATTTTTTCAAAGCTTTCAGTAAATCCTTGTAATTCATATCCGATTTTTCCAAGTCCAAATGATGTTTTTCACCTTTATCAGAGTAAGCAATTCCTGCAAGGTGTCCATGGAAATTATCCAAAGCATTTTGTCCCAATTCTGAACCGATACGCTCTAAAATCATGCAAAAATCTTCATAGGAGTTAAGTTTTCCTCCGGTTCTGGCATGAAGATGAGAAAAATCAACACAAGGCAAAATCTGCTTAAATTCTTTTGAAAGTGCTATTACTTCATCCAAATCCCCCCATTGTGTATTTTTCCCCGTAGTTTCGGGTCTAATCCAAACATTTATTCCTTCACTCTCAATGACTTCTATTATACGCTGTGTTTGTTTTACAATCCTGTCAAAAACAATTTTTTTGTCGTTTCCCATATAAAAAGCCGCATGATAAGTTATGCTGTATGCTCCAACTTTTCCTGCCATCAAGGCTGTATCAAGAATTCTTACCACGCTTGCGTCAATTTTTTCCTGTTCTTTGGAGTTTAAGTTGATATAATAAGGTCCATGAGCTGTTATTACAAATTTTTCCGATGCTTTTTTAACCGTGTTTTGTGAAGCAGGACTCATTCTTACTCCATGGACAAATTCAAGTTCAATACCGTCAAGATTCATTTCGTCCAAGACTTTAAAAGCATTTTCGTAATCTTTAGGTTCTGTTCTAAGCGGTATTCCGGCGGTCAGAAAATTAAGTTTATTCATTCAAATTTTTCTCCGATTCTGGGATTTAGTATTTCAATAAATTCTTTTGAGGTTCCGGCAAAAAAGCTTCCAAATTGCATTGAGGTTAAAACTATAAGCCCGTCGCCGGTTTTTACATAAAATTTATCTTTTTCAATCTTTACAATTGTTCCGGGCGGAACTTTCTCTTTGGAAATTTCATTACTTAATTCAACAGTTAAAATCTTTGTTAAAGTGCCTCTGAAATTTGTTCTTGCAAGTACAAACGGATTAAGAGCACGAGTCAGTGCATCAATTTCGGCAGATGTTTTTTTAAAGTTTATGAATAATTCTTTTTCCTTAAGGATTTTACCTGTTTTATAATTTCCGTGAGGCTGTTTTTCTGCTTTCAAACCATTTGTTTCGTATTCTTTAAGAACCTCCGAAATCATATCCAGAGCAACAATGTTGGTTCTATTGAAAAGTGTTCCCATTGTTTCGTTTTTCATCACGGCAATCTTTTTTTGAGCAATTATATCGCCACGGTCAAATTCTTCTGTCATAAAATGCAGAGTTATACCTGTTTCTTTTTCTCCGTTTATAATTACTGCAGAATAAGGATTTGGACCTCTATATTTTGGCAAAAGAGACGGATGAACATTTATAAATCCGTCTTTTACCGTTTCTAACAAAGCTTTCGGAATTTTATAATTAAAAGAACAGACAATTGCAATATCTGCGTTTAAATCCTTAATCTTTTTTATGAGAAAAATATCATCTAATTCGTCATAGTTAATAAAATTAAGATGATGATTTCGTACAAAATTTTTAAATCCTGTATATGTCGGGTGGTCTCTTTTTGCTCCCATAACCCCGACAATATTAACTCCGGCTCTGTGCAAACCTTCAAGGCAAATGTATGCCATATCAGGCATACCTATAAATAAAACCCTTTTTACAAATTTGTTTTTAAACATACTTCGATAAAAATACTCCTATGCTTACGGCAAAAATACAAATCAGCACACTTATTATTGCATAAAAAAATGCAAGTAAAAATTCACCGTTTTTTATAAGATCAAAAGTTTCCCATGAAAAAGTGCTGAAAGTTGTAAGCCCTCCGCAAAAACCTACCGTAATAGCAAGTTTTATTCCGTCATGCATTGATGCTTTGTCCCAGAATAATGCAATGATAAACCCTAAAATTAAACTTCCTATAACATTTACCGTTAATGTTGCTACCGGAAAATTAAAGCTGTATGACTTTAGTAAAACCGCAACCCCGTAGCGAAGCAGAGAACCTAAACCGCCGCCTATAAAAATTGCTATTATGTTCAACATACTTTGCTCACTAAACCATCAAGAATCTCGGCACATTCTTTAACTAAGTCGGCACAGTTTTCTTTTCTCTCGGGACTGTGAAAATCATATCCTGCAGATAAAGCCCTGCAGCAAGTTGTTTTTCTTTTTCTTTTGAACTCTTCGACAAATTCTTTTGCTTTAATTCTTGCACTTTCCTGATTTCCTGAAGAATTGCCTTTACCGAAATTAGAACCTAAAACCATTTGAGCACCTGCCACTGCCCCACACAGACATCCTGCCGACATTCCTCCTGAAAATGCCGTTGCAACAGAAAGCAAATTTTTATCACATAATCCATTATCTATTGCAGCAAGTATAATACTTTCAGAACATGAATGTCCTTCCTTGTAATAATTAACAGCTTTTTCTTTCATATTTTACCTCCGCTTTTTACTATATAAATTATAACATGAATAGTGAATGATAAATAGTAAATTGTAGATAAAATCAATTAAACCTTTCTATTCACCATTCACTATTCACTATTTACCATTTTCCCTCTTGTAAATTTATTGTTTTTGGTATAGATTAATTACGTACTGTTATACAAAGAGGAGAGCTTAAGATGAGCGAGAGAAAATTAGTCGGAACAAACGAAATGTTCAAAAAAGCCCTTGAAGGCAAATACGCAATCGGGGCATATAATGTTAATAATATGGAATTACTTCAGGCTATTGCAGAAGCAGCTGAAGAAACCCGTTCACCTATCATTTTACAGGTTTCGGCAGGTGCAAGAAAATACGCTAATCAAACTTATTTGGTAAAACTTGTTGAAGCAGCACTTGCTACAACAACAGTACCTATAGCATTACATTTAGACCACGGTGCAGATTTTGAGATTTGCAAAGATTGTATCGACGGCGGATTTTCATCGGTTATGATTGACGGCTCAAGGTTCCCGCTTGAAGAAAATATTGCTTTAACTAAAAAAGTTGTTGAATATGCACATGCAAGAGGAGTTTCTGTTGAAGCTGAACTCGGTAAACTGGCAGGGGTTGAAGATGATGTAAAAGTTCATTCTAAAGATGCAACTTATACTGATCCTGATGATGCGGTAAAATTTGTTAAAGAAACAGGCTGTGATTCTTTAGCTATAGCTATCGGAACAAGCCATGGTGCTTATAAATTTAAAGGCGAAGCAAAACTTGATTTTGAAAGACTTGCTACAATTAAAAAAGCATTGGCTGATGCAGGTTTCCCTGATTATCCGATTGTACTGCATGGTTCATCTTCCGTTCCGAGAGATTTAGTCGAAAAGTGCAATAAATACGGTGGCAATTTGCCTGATGCACAAGGCGTTCCCGAAGATATGCTGTCTTATGCCTCTAAAAACGGTGTTGCTAAAATTAATATCGATACAGATTTAAGATTAGCAATGACGGCAACAATAAGAGAATTCTTCTCTAATGAACCATCCAAGTTTGATCCCAGGGAATATCTCGGACCTGCAAGAACTGCCGTCAAAGAACTTGTTAAACATAAAATGCAAGTACTCGGAACCGCAGGACATGCGTAATTAAGTGAAAAGTAAAAAGCAAAAAGTGAAGGGAAATAGGTAACAGGGAATAGAAAACAAGATGCGTAGATGCGTGGAGGCGTAGTTTTTAAACGAAACTGTTCACCCATTCACCCTTTCACCCATTCAACTTCTATTCACCATTCACCTGTTCACCTAAATAATTAATCACTTTAAAAAACTCTTCTTTGTTAAGCCCTTGAATTAATAAGGTTTTTTCTTTGCTGAGTTCACCTTTGGTTATTTGAATGTTACTTTTTGCGATTTTTAATTTTTTTGCCAAAAATTCAACTAAAGCTTTATTGGCTTTATTTTCAATCGGTTGAGCTGTTATTTTTATTTTTAAAATATCCCCGTCAAAGAAGATGTCATTTTTGCTTGAGTTAGGGACTATTTTTAATCTTACAGTCAAACCTTTTTCCGTATTTTTAAAAATTTCTTCACGTTTCACATTTCACCTTTCACTTTTCACCATTTACCATTCACTATTCACTTTTCACCATTTACCTGCTATAATTATACCATGGCAGAAGATACTTTTTTTGTAGATATTAAGAAGAGTTTAATTGAGCAAAATCGCCCGTCGGAAGATATTGATAAAATTGAACAGGCATTTCTTTTTGCAAAAAAATTACATGAAGGTCAATACAGAATTTCAGAAGAGCCTTATATTATGCATCCCGTTGAAGTTGCAAAAATTCTTATTGACTTAAAGGCCGATAAAAATACTATTATTGCAGCTTTTTTGCATGATGTACTTGAAGACACGGATACCCAACCGGAGGAAATTGAAAGCAAATTCTCAAAAGATGTTTTACATTTGGTTCAAGGAGTTACTAAATTAAGCAAACTGCAATTTAAATCAACCGAAGAACGTCAGGCGGAGAATTTTCGGCGAATGTTCATTGCAATGGCAAATGACGTAAGAATAATTTTCTTGAAACTTGCTGACAGATTGCATAATATGCGGACTTTAAACTTTATGGCAGCCAATAAACAACAAAAAATATCACAAGAAACGCTGGATGTTTTTGCTCCGCTTGCAAACCGTTTGGGGATTGGAAAAATTAAAGCTGAATTGGAAGATTTATCTCTAAGGTATTTGCATCCCGAAAAATATTATGAAATAGCACAATTAGTTGCCCAAAAAAAAGCTGAAAGAGAATTAACGGTTAATTTACTTATTGAAAAAATATCTCAGGATGTTAAGAACAGTGGTATAAATGCACAAATTATGGGTCGGGCAAAACATTATTACAGTATTTACAATAAAATGGAACGACTAAATGTCGCTTTTCATGATTTATATGATATTACGGCTGTTCGGGTAATTGTAGATACCGAAAAAGAATGCTACGAGGTTTTAGGTCTTATCCATTCTCAATTTAAGCCTATTCCGGGCCGGTTTAAAGATTATATAGCAATGCCTAAAGGAAATATGTACCAATCTTTGCACACTTCTGTTATCGGTCCCCGTTCAAAACCGTTAGAAGTACAAATAAGAACCAAAGAAATGCATGAAATTGCAGAATATGGTCTTGCCGCACACTGGAAATATAAAGAAAAAGGTTCCAAAAAAGCAGAGAATAATAATGATGTTCAACTTTCCTGGATGAGAAAACTTGTTGAATATGATGAAGATTTAACAAACGCTAAAGATTATGTTGACAGTATTAAGCTTGATATATTTTCAGATCAGGTTTTTGTATTTACACCTAACGGAGACGTCTTTGATTTACCGGTAAATGCAACTCCGATTGATTTTTCTTACCGTATACACACAGATGTCGGACATAAAACTATCGGAGCATTAATAAACGGCAGAATTGCTCAGCTTGATTCAAAATTAAAAAACGGTGATATTGTCGAAATTTTAACATCAAAACACCCTGCCCCACGCCTTGACTGGCTTAATTTTGTTGTAACAAAACAAGCATCCTCAAAAATCAAACAATGGTTTAAGAAGAATAAACGTGAAGAGCATTTAAACCTGGGCAAAGCAAATCTTGAACATGAACTTACAAAAGCCGCATTTGATGATTATATGAAACAAGGTGAATTTGAAAAAATTGCCAAACAAATGAATTATCAATCTGCAGATGACCTTTTTGCGGCTTTGGGATACGGCGAAACTACAATAAACAAAATTATAAACAGACTTAAAAAACCATCGGTAAAACCTGTTGATGCTTCTTTTGAAGTCGAACGTAAACGCAGAAAATCAGAAAAAGATATAATCGGGCTGGAAGGGCTTTTGTATTCTTTTGCCAAATGCTGTTCTCCAATCCCCGGCGAACCTATTGTAGGTGTTGTAACACGTTCTAAGGGTGTTTCTATACATAGAATTGATTGTCCTTCGCTTGAAACTATTCCTGTGGAAAGACTTATGGATATTCACTGGGCAGGTGAGAATACGGATAAAACTTATACTACTTCAATCAGAATTGAAACAAGCGATAAAATAGGGCTTTTAAAGGATATAATTGCAGTTATATCCGACAATAACATAAATATAAACTATGCAAATGTAAAATCAAAAAACAATAAAGTAGGAATTGTTGAACTTGTACTTGAATTGGATAATATAAATACGCTAAAAAAAGTTATAAACAGTATTCAGGCACTTCCCGATGTTTACAGCGTCAAACGTGTACAGGCATTAACGGGAAAATCGGGAAACAGTCAAAAGCCAAAACAAAAGGCAAAAGGCAAAAGGTGAAAGGCGAAAGGCAAAAAGCAAAATGTAACAGGTAAAAAATATAGCTTTTCATCCATTCACCTTATGATCTAGGGTCTGTCGACACTAATTACTGCAGACCGTCACCCTGAACTTGTTTCAGGGTCTAATATTTGTTCACTTGCAAGATGCCGAGCTACACAGACAGGGTCTCAAGGCTCGTGCCTCGCCTGTTCCCTTTGTCAACAAGTTCGGCATGACTTATAGTGTTATTAGTGTCCACACAACCTAAATAAACTTATCAACTAAATTATGATAGAAAAAATAATAAAAATCTTAAAAGCTGCCAACCAACCTCAAAGCGATTTTGTAAAGCTTATGGAGACTTTTGCTGACCCGTTTTTGGTTTTAATTGCCTGCATTTTAAGTTTAAGAACAAACGATAAAACAACTTATCCTGCAACTTTAAGGATGTTAGAGTTAGGAAAAACTCCTTCCGAGTTTGCTAATCTTGATGTCAAAAAGCTTGAAAGAGCAATTTTTCCGGTCGGTTTTTATAAAAACAAAGCAAAACAAATTATTGAACTGTCAAGGATTTTGATTGAAAAATATAATTTGAAAGTCCCCGACACAATTGACGAGCTTGTAAAATTTAAAGGAGTAGGACGAAAGACAGCAAATTTAGTCCTTGCAAAAGGTTTTAGAAAACCGGCAATCTGTGTTGATGTTCATGTGCATAGGATTTGTAATCGGCTTGGTTACGTGCAAACAAAAACACCCGAAGAAACGGAATTTGCACTCCGCAAAAAACTTCCGCAAGAATTCTGGATAGATATAAATACTTTGCTTGTAACCCATGGTCAAAATACTTGCAAACCTGTTAAACCATTGTGCGAAAATTGCCCTATTAAAAAATATTGTAAGAAAGAGAGCACGGAAAAAGTCTCAATTAAATAACTTTTTATTCCCATGATTTTTCTTGCTATGACATGCTTTCAGCAGGTTTTGTTAAGATTTCTTAACAATTTTTTTCTTGCTATAACTGCATTTTAAACGCATGTATAAAAATTATGTTAAAAATATAGCAATTATAAATCTGATATCAACTTTATATGTATATAGGATATATATAGGATATTTACAATAGGATATTTATAGGAATATAACGAAAGGAAGGATTTTATTATGTTCATTTTACCTTTACCGTTTTTGGCAGGAGGAGTATCGCCCTCATCTGCCAGACCGCAATTTAGTACGGCTGCAACACCGCCCAATGGCCGAATAAACCCTTGGGATTATTCCGGTTCAAACATTTTTGCACCAAGAACTCAGACAACTTATTCAAGTTCTTTCGGAAGTCCAAACATCAGCATAAGTGTTAATCCAACGATTAGCCCATTTTTCGGTGGCAATACACAGCCAATGGGATATGGTTTCCCTGCTCAAGCAGGAGGAGCTTGCTACCCGAACCCCGGTTTAGGTATGCCGTACTTCCCAACTCAAACATATCAACCGGCTCCGGCATATCAACAGGCACCAACGTGTTTACTCCCTTCCGGTTTCGGTTTCGCTTTTGGGAATGATGCCCCATCTTTGACACTCACAAATGCCTTAATTGAGGCTCTGAAATCAGGATTGGGAATAGGAACAATACCGGCATTTCTACAACAAGGACAAGGATACGGACCACCACAACAACCACAATACTATTATCAACCGGGTTATCAACCTATGCCTCAATATGGTGGGTACCCGCAAGTTCAACAATACCCTCAACAATATCCGCAACAATACCCGCAACAATACCCGCAAGTTCAACAATACCCTCAACAACAAGTCCAACCGCAAATGCAAGGACAAGGACAAACAAACACTCCTTCAAGTAGGACATGCAGTGTTACAGATGATATTAATGGAGACGGAAATAAGGAAACAATCGCCACCGTATTAATAGATACTAATAAAAATGGAATATTGGACGCAGGGGACACCCCTCAAACCGCTTTCCAAGGGATTTTATCAGGGAATGACCCGAAAATTCAAGCAGAAATTAAGCGTCAGCAAGAATTCGTATTAGCAGGATTACCACCGGCATCGGCTACTAATACAACAACAGCAGCAGGACCTGCTACCCAGACAGCACCTGCACTACCACCTGCAGCAACGGGTCAACCTGCAGCACCAACTTCTACACCGAATACAAGCGGAACGGGTTCGAGCGCAACTGCAACTCCCGGACAAGCACAGACACAAGCACAAGCAGGAACATCACCTGCAGCACCAGCAACACCAACAGCAGGAACAACGCCTGCACCTGCAGCACCAACAGCGCCAACAGCAGGGACAACGCCTGCACCTACATCAACTGCAACACCAACAACAGGACAATCCGGGGCAGCTACGCCTACACCTTCAACAAATGGAACTGTACCAGGTTCTGGAGATGGTAGAATAATGAGGACAAGGTCTAGAGCAGAAACTGAAACTACTGTCACGGCTCAGGATGGAACTACCAAAACAGAAAAAAAATCATCAGAATCAGAAGCAGAAAGTAAACCGGCACCAAAAATTACTTACGAAGGTGAAATTCCGGAAGGTGGCATACATATAGGAGCAGGGGGTACACCACAACCTTCAACAGGAGGAACACCCAACGGAGTAAAGGTACCTGCAGTTCCGAAAGCAGCTGTACCAAGTAGAACACCCTTAACAGCACCTCCGGCACCACCAACCGTACCAGGTCACATATTAGCACCAGCACAACCGGCAGCACCTGCTTCACCTGCGGTGCCATCTCCTGCACCAAGTGTAAGCTCATCCGCCGAAGTAAAACCTGATGGTACTGTAAGCTCACAAGCAGTAGTAACACCAGCAACACCGGCACAACCTGCAGCAACACCTACACAAACAACACCTACACTTGTAAATGAAGATCAAATATTGATAAATGATGCCGAAGCATATAAACAACATATAGAAATTGCAAGAGAGCTTTTAAGCACCGATGTGTTCAATAAATGTACAACTTTAGGCCAACTTAGAACAGAACTTTTAAACAGTCAATTTGTAAAAGATAACAACTTAACTGACAAATTACAAGGTAAGAGCTTCAGTCAAGTCACAGCAATCATATACTCATATAAATTAGGCAAAGATTACTTTGCGAGTGATATTTATAAAAGCCCTCTTGAACTCGGTAAATACACTTATGCAGCAGGTCAGCATGATAAAGAATGCAGTTCAAAGGATCTTAATCAAGCAAAAAATTACTTCCTTAACGAAGCAGGATTCAGATTAAAAGAGGATCATTCTCAAAGCACAAAACAACCATATATGGTCTTTGAAAAACTTGAACTCAAAGAAGGAACAACTGACCAGATTATTAAACGTATAGCAATAATCGAAAAGTCCGGAGGAAAAATTACTGCAAGATATGTTACATCTGAAGCCAGAGTCGGAACAAAAGACGAACTGGATAAATTAAAAGATTTACAAACAGCAGCTCAAAAAACAAAAGAAGCAGCAAGCAAACCAAAAGCAACAACACCTGCAACAACAAAAGTTGCATTAGTAAAATATCCGAACATAAAACCAGTAGCTTAATAGATAAAGTAAGCAAATAATTAAAAGAGATTGTCCAAAAAATCATGGGCAATCTTTTTTATTTGTATGAGTTTACGGAAAAAATTCCTTTTTCCTGTAAACTCTGATGTCCGGTTTCAAGCCTTGCCGCCGGCTTCTTGAATTATTCGCCGTTGAACGGGCTATGGGCAAAAGCGTCGTTTTGCCCTTTCGCCCTCCGGCGAAAATTCGCTATCCCGCAGCCGGCAAGGCTTTCACACTTCTTAGGTCGCATGCAAAAAAGTCTCCTTGGTTGCTCGCGTTAAACGGCATTTCGGGCAAAAGCGTGGTTTTGCCCTTCAGCCTCCGCTCGCAATCCGCTTTTGTCAAAATGGGACTTTTTCCGCATGCTCGTATACTATGCTCGACTTAAAATAAAAAGGCGAAATTTCCCCAAATTTCGCCTAACTCAAAGTATCTTTCTATACTTCCTGTTTAATCATGAAGTATTTGCTGCAACTCCACATCTGGAGTGCCTATTACTCTCACTAACTCAAGAACTGCTGCTTTCATTTGACATTTTTGCGTTGTTCCGCTAAAAAAGTCATTATAAAAACAGCCTTCACAATTACATCCCCTCTTATAACAATCTATTGCAGTCGGTGTCCATCTTCTGACTGCCACAGCTCTTCCCATATCACGACTTCTAAACAATATTATCTCCTTCGCCCAATTTATTTAAACAAAATCAGTAATTTTTACAACTATCCCAAGAGGCTTATCAAACCTTACTTAAATTCTATTATAAGGGCTAAGAATCTTTTTGCAAGAGGGATTTGAATACAATATTACATTTTGAAACAATCAACTCAATCATGCTTGGGTGCTGTATTTTAAGTATATCAACCATGATATATCACAAGCTATAACATGATTGCAGATAGTCGCAATCATGGAAACATGCTCTGTACATGGTTTTCCATGATTGAAAAAACCGGCTTTTTTGGTTAAGAAATGTAAAAATTATTAATAAAGGCATGCCTTGGGCATGGGATAGTGTAATGGGAAATAGTGAATAGTGAATGGGGAACAGGAAAGAAGACAAGATGCGTGGAGGCGTAGAGGCGTAGTTTTTAAGAGACCTAAAGAATTTTCCATTTTCCATTTATTTAATCATTTATAAAAAACCTTGCAATTTCAAGTATGGCATGGAGTTTTAGTGCATCTGCTTCAACTTCTTCCTTCCATTTTAAAAATCCGCAGCTTTTCGGCAAAAAACCAAGCGGATTGTCAGGAAAATCCCTGCAAATCTGAGGACGATTTTCATAATCCGGACAGAGGTTATCTTTGGTAACTTTCGGACAATAGTAGAAATAAACATTTTCACCCTGAAGTTTTTCTTGTAAAAGCTTAAAATATTCAGGGTAAATCTTTTCAGGGTAATTTTCGTCTTTATAAGGAACAAAAACACTCAAAAATTGCTGTGCAAAATCATCACCCCTTTGGGCTTTTTGCTGTAATTCATCGGGTGAAAATTCACTGCATGCAAGTTTACAACAAACACCGCAGTTTTTGCATGTGAATTTTCGCCTGCTTTGTGAGATTTTTAATTGTATTTCATAAGCTTCTTTTAAAAAATCTTCCTTCACAAACTTTGAAAATTCATCTTCGGACATATTTGCAGTTTTACGGTTAAATTCTTCACTTACCCGAATAAAGATTTCCCTGTAATTTTGTTTTAAATTATCAACATCTGTGCTTAAATTACTCATAACAATATATTAGCACATCGGATAATGTTTTTTTATGTTTATTTTTTTTATGTTAAAATAACCAAACGAAAGGGGGATTTTATCATGACTAAAAAATTAGAAATGTACAAATGTGAACTTTGCGGAAACTTTGTAGAAGTTGTTTTAGCCGGTGCAGGAGAACTTGTTTGTTGCGGACAGCCGATGGTTTTGCTGGAGCCAAATACAACTGATGCTGCAGGTGAGAAACACGTTCCTTTCTTTGTAAAGAAAGACAATGAGCTTGAAGTGCGTGTAGGAAGCGTTTTACACCCTATGACAGATGAACATTATATCCAATTCATTGAGGTTTTTTCCAAAGATGAAAGATACGTTAAGAGAAAATACTTATACCCGAATGAAGAGCCTATATTCCCTCTGAAATGGTATGATATAGGAGCACTTACGGCAAGAGAATTTTGTAATTTGCACGGATTGTGGGAGGCAAAATATGATTAATGAAAAAGTAGGAAAAATTCTTATTGAACAGGTAAATAAGGAATTATATTCGGCATATTTGTATTTGTCAATGTCCGCTTACTTTTCTGATTTGGGTTTGCTTGGTTTTGCAAACTGGATGAGAGTTCAAGCACAAGAAGAAACGGCTCATGCAATGCTTATATATGACTTTTTGATTGACAGGGGTGAAAGAGTTATTTTAACTCCGATTGATGCACCGCCTAACCGTTGGAAAAATCCGCTTAATGTTATGGAAGAAGTTCTTAAGCATGAAATTTATGTGACAAGCTTGATTAATAACATTGTAACAATTGCGGAAGAAGTAAAAGACAGAGCTACAATGTCTTATATGAACTGGTTTGTGGATGAACAAGTCGAAGAAGAAGCTAACGCACAGGATATTATCTCTAAACTAAAATTAATCGGTGATGATAAGAGTGCTCTTTACTTGCTTGATAAGGATTTAGCGGCAAGAATATTTGTCCAGCCCACAATAAAAACGGCTTAAAGAGGGAAAAGGTAAAGGGGAAAAGAATTAGAGAGATGACAAGAAGACAAGATGCGTAGATGCGTAGTTTTTAAATAAAAAATGCTTTTGTTTATAAGGTAAAAAGTTGAAAGACTGAAGAGTTGAAAAGTTTTTTAGTATTTTACTCCACGCCTCTACGCCTCTACGCATCTTGTCTTCTTTTCTGTTTCCCATTCACCATTCACTATTCACTATTTACTTTTCTGCTATAATTTCATCATGAGTAAGAAAATTATACTGTCAGGACTGATTCAACAAGATTTTGAAAAAATTGCACAGGATTTGAAAGCTTCCAAATTCAGAGCAAGACAAATTCATAACTGGATTTATCTTAAATCGGTAAAATCCATTGATGAAATGACTGATTTGTCGAAGGATTTCAGGGAAAAATTGTCTGAAATTGCACAAGTTTCTGATGTTACGGTAAAAACAAAGCAGGTTTCCGAAGACGGAACGATTAAATATTTAATCGGATATCCTGACGGAAATTGTGTTGAAACTGTGCTTATGAGGTTTGATAACCGTACAAATTTAACCGCTTGCGTAAGTTCTCAGGTCGGATGTGCAATCAATTGCTCATTCTGTGCTACCGGCAAAAGAGGTTTTGTAAGAAACTTAACCGCAGCAGAGATAGTTGAGCAGGTTTTGACAATCCAAAGAGATACCGGGCTGAAAGTTACAAACGTTGTCTTTATGGGGCAGGGCGAACCGCTTTTAAACCTTGACAATGTCTTACAGTCTCTAACAATTTTTAACGAAGATTTTCAAATCGGTGCCAGAAGGATTACGATTTCCACAAGCGGAATTATTCCGGGAATTAACAAACTTGCGGAATTGGAAATGCAATCAACTTTAGCACTTTCTTTGCATGCTCCTGTATCTGAGGTTCGTAAACAAATTATACCTGTTGAAAGTAAATATCCGCTTGCAGAACTTAAAGAAGCGTTAAAAAATTACACAAACAAAACCGGAAGAAGAATTACAATAGAGTATTTATTGATAAAGGATTTGACTGATACAATTGAAATGGCAGAATCAACTGCAATTTTTCTTAAGGATATAAAATGCAATGTAAATTTAATTCCCTATAATCCGATTAAAGACAGTAAGTTTAAAAAACCTTCAACTTCATCAATTATGAAGTTTAAATACATACTTGAACATTCCGGAAAAAAAGTTACAATAAGACTTGAGCGCGGAGCTGACATAGATGCAGCCTGCGGACAATTAACGGGAAAGGTGAACAGTTGAAAAGGTGAATAGGTGAACAGTTATCTCAAAATTAAACTTTTCACCTGTTCACCTGTTAAACTAACATGAAAGCACTGATACAAAGAGTTAAAAACGCATCTGTAACTATTGACGGAGAAATTTATTCGTCAATCGATTTTGGTATGTTGATTTTTCTGGGTGTAGAAAAAGAAGATGAAATACAAAACGCCCAAAAGCTTGCAGAAAAACTTGTCAATCTAAGAATTTTTGAAGATGAAAACGAAAAAATGAACAAATCTTTAATTGATGTTCAAGGTGAAATCCTTGTTGTTTCACAGTTTACACTTGCAGGTGATTGCAAAAAAGGCACACGCCCGAGTTTTGATAAGGCAGCACCGCCCGATAAAGCAAATAAATTATATGAAGATTTTGTAAAAACAATTTTAAATTACGGACTTAAAGTAAAAACGGGAAAATTTCAGGCAATGATGGATATTTTACTTGTAAATCAAGGTCCGGTAACATTTTTGATAGAAAAATAACTGGTACTGTGGTATGATTTTTTTGACTTTTTTTAAAAAAAGACTTGCCAAGATTTATTTTTAAGTATATTATATATTCAAAAGAAGAAATTAAAAGGAAGAAATATAAATTTAAAAATATTTAGAAATATAATTTTAGTTTTAGTTGAACGAGGAGTTTTTCGATTAATCGTTTTATTAATTAAGAGGCTTTCATTATGTATGTAAACAAGTGCACAAAGTGTGGTTCAGAGTTTGAAACCAAAAACCCCAAAAGAGTTATTTGTCCTAATTGTCTTTATCCTGATAAAAAAATGGCATTATCGGCTGATTTAGATTTAGAAAGAGAAGCTGAAGATTCTAATCAAGAATTTCAACAAGAAAATCATTCGGGTGGCGGTCAACAAAAAGAACAAAACGAAGGATCCGGGCAACAACCTTCGCAACAGCAATTCTATAATAGTTATTCTGCCGAAGCTCCTCAGCAAAGACCTTATAACCAAGATAGGGGCGGATATCAACGTCCGCAACAAGGCGGATATAACAGACCCCAACAGGGCGGTTACAACCAAGACAGGGGCGGATATCAACGTCCGCAACAAGGCGGATACAACAGACCGCAACAGGGCGGTTACAACCAAGATAGAGGTGGTTATCAACGTCCGCAACAAGGCGGATACAATAGACCGCAAGGCAGTGGTTACAACCAAGACAGGAGCGGATATCAACGTCCGCAACAGGGTGGATATAACAGACCGCAACAAGGCGGGTATCAGCGTCCGCAACAGGGCGGTTACAGCAGACCGCAAGGCGGTGGTTACAACCAAGACAGGAGCGGATATCAGCGTTCGCAACAAGGAGGCTACAATAGACCGCAACAGGGTGGCTATAACAGACCGCAAGGCGGATATAACAGACCTTCAAGCGGCGGCTTTAACAGAGGCGGCGGAAGACCGCAAGGAAACCGTATTAATAAGCCGCTTTTAGTAAGTAAAGAGCAATTGGAACAAATTGAATTAATATACAAAACAATGTTACCATTGCCAAATCCTGATGCACATGAAGTAATCGGCACAAAAATCGGATTAGAGCCAAGAAAAGTTTTCTTTGGTATCAACTTAATCAGACAAAAAATGCTGCTTCCCAAATTACCTTTCCCTAAAAGAAAATTGGCTATTTCACCGGATCAGATGTTTGCAATACAAAATTTATACGAACCGTTGCTTCCTTTACCTCCGATAGGTTGCCACAAAATTATTGCGGCTCAATTAAAAATAGATGAATGGAGAGTCCACGTAGGTATCGGGCTTATAAGGGGCAAATTAGGTCTTGAAAGATGGAATCAGGAAAGAGCAGATGCCCCTGAAGAATTCAAAAAGCAAAAAGACGCTAAAGAAGCTGAACCTAAAAAAGCTAAAAAAACCAAAGAAGAAAAAGAAACTAAAGAAGCAAAAAGCGAAAAGCCAAAAGCAAAAAGTAAAAAAACTGCTAAAGAAACTGAAGAGTAATTTATGGAATATATTTCCGTCGGTAAAATTCTGAATTTTCACGGAATTCAAGGTGAAGCAAAAGTCGGGTTTTCAAAAAACTGGCAGGATTTCTTAAAAACACTTAAATCAGTGTATATTAAGCATAATTCGGATTATATCCGTTTTGAGATAACGGGTGTTAGGTTTAACAAGACTTTTGCATTAATTAAGTTTAAGGGAATTAACTCAATCAATGATTTAATGCCTTACAAAGGGTGTTTAATTTTTGTTGAAGAAACGGTTATTCGTGAGAGTTTAGGCGAAGATGAATTTCTGATTGATGAATTAACCGGACTTGAAGTTGTTGATTTAGAAGGTAACAGCATTGGAATTGTCATCGGAGTTTCCAACAACGGTGTTAATGACTTAATTTCAGTCAGGAGCAAAACAAAAAAAATATCGCTCGTTCCTTTTGTTAAAGAACTTGTGCCTAAAGTTGATATAAAAAACAAGCAAATTACGGTAAATAATATTAAGGGTTTAATTGAATGAGGGGTAAATGGATTAAATGCAATTTGATGTTTTAACACTATTTCCGGAAATGATTGACAGTTGCTGTGGTTGCAGTATTTTAAAACGTGCGGTTGAAAACAACGTCATTGAAGTTAACACTATAAACCCAAGGAATTTTAGCCTTGATAAGCATAAAAAAGTTGATGATACGTCCTATGGTGGTGGTGCCGGTATGGTTTTAATGGCACAGCCTTATGTTGATGCATACGAAAGTGTGGAACAACTTGAAAATTCCCTTACAGTAATGTTAACTCCGCAAGGTGAAGTTTTTAACGATAAAATGTGTAATGAATTTGCAAAATATAACCAAATAATAATGATTTGCGGACATTACGAAGGACATGACGCGAGAATAAGAGATATTATTAAGCCCAAAGAGGTTTCTATCGGAGATTTTGTAATGACGGGTGGGGAGTTGCCTGCACTTTGTATAATTGACAGCGTAAGCCGAAAAATTGAAGGAACTTTAGGTAAAATAGAATCTGCCAATGAAGACAGTTTCTCTAACGGACTTTTAGAATATCCGCAGTATACAAAGCCGAGGAATTTTAGGGGGTTTGAAGTTCCTGAGGTTTTGTTAAACGGAAATCATGCCCAAATTGCTAAACATCGCCATGAACAAAGCTTGGAAAGAACTAAACTTCGCAGAAAAGACTTATATAAAAAATGGAAAAAGGGATAAAATGTGAAAAGAAGGCAAGAGGGCAAGAGGGCAGGAAGGCAAGCTTTTCGCTTCACGCCTCACGCCTCACTTAATTAAACTTTTCAACTATTCGACTGTTCAACTTCTTTTCACATTTCACATTTTACTTTTTGCTTTTAGCTCCTTGGATTGCTTCGTCACTCGGCTACGCCTCTACGCATCTACGCATCTTGTCTTCTTTTCTGTTCCCTATTCCCTTTTTCCCTTCACGCTTCACGCTTCACTTTTTGCTTTTTGCCTTACTTATTCTGCCGAGTTATCTAACTCAATCGTATATCTGATAATGGCATTTGCCATTAAAAGCAAAAACGGATTAACTTCCATCAGGTTGGACATGTTTATTTTAGCTTGGCAGGATTTATTGTCATTATTTTTAATCATGTTTTGCTCAAAAAATACATTTGACTGTATAGAGTGCGTTTTACCTTCAGCTTTAACTCTTTTTAGCAGTTCATCTTTAGGAAATTCTTCACAGCAATTTATTACAATATCCATAGAATTGCCTTTAAGAAGAATTAACGTGACCCTTACGTTGCCGTAATTTCTGGTGGAAATAAGTATTGTAATTGAAATTTCGCTATCGTCTTCGCCGCCTTGGGAACTTTCTATCTCCAGTTCAAAGTCGACGCCTTCTTGTAGCGGGAGCCAAGGCAGATAAAGAAGCATAAAACTTTTTAGAATTTGGTTTGGATTATCTTTTGAAGCAACAGAAACGCTTGCATTTATAAATTTAATAGCATCTTTTATCTGTGAAACATCTGTTAAACCTTGTTTAGAAGCATTTGCCATAACCAAAACAAGTTTGTTCATTGCTTCTTTACCGCTTTTTTGGATTAATTCGGCTAAAACAGATAAATTAATACTCTTACTTAAAAGGACGGCTGTTTCTTCTGTTAAAACAGCTTTATTTTGAAGTAGGACAAGGACTTCTTCCATCTCTTTCGGTAATTTCATTAAGTCTTTAATGTATAGGCTTCTTTCAAGACTTGCAAGGTTATTCATTTTTAATTCTGCAAGCATAGATGGACTAAAGGTAGTCATAACACCGGTTTGTTGTTGTTCAACGGTCTTCTTTACTAAAGTTTCGTTCAGAGCCTCGTTTGTTAATTTAAATTGAGTACCGGATGTTGTATTTGAATTGGGTGCAGAAGATACACCGCTCTTAGACCCTGGAACAGAGTAATTAATAAATTTATTAATAAAATCACCTAAATTAAATTGATTCATATTAACATTATGATGTTTTTTTTTGATTTTGCAATATTTTTTATAAGAAATGTGAAGAAGTACAAAAGTGAAGTGTGAAGCGTCAGATGAAAATTTCCCATTTATTCTTTTCCCATTTCCCATTCTCCTTTTAAAAAACACTTGCATATAAGTTTTTATTTGTTATTATTATTAAACAAGCC
The DNA here is from genome assembly GCA_028694425.1 of Candidatus Gastranaerophilales bacterium. Lineage (GTDB taxonomy): Bacteria > Cyanobacteriota > Vampirovibrionia > Gastranaerophilales > Gastranaerophilaceae > JAQVKX01. Next base: position 6,011 of record JAQVKX010000001.1, on the reverse strand, counting down.
GAAAGTTTTATGGCATTGGCTGCCATAATCTTTTTTGTACTTACACTTAAAAGGAAACAGGAAATAGGAAACAGGAAACAGAGTTGGCTTTTCCACTTTCCCTTTTACCTTTTCCCTTAAAAAAAGGAGAAGAAAATGCCAAAAATGAAAACACACAAGTCCGGGGCTAAACGCTATAAAGTTACGGCCGGCGGCAAAATTATCAGACGTAAAGCAGGAATAGGTCACCTTCTTGCAAACAAATCATCAAGCAGAAAAAGAAGAATCTTTGCCGAACAAGAGATTTCGGATACGCATTATGATTTGATTTCTAAAGAGTTACCGTACAAGAAGTATAGCAGATAGGAAGGTGAACTATGAGAATTAAACGCGGAAACGTAAATGTCAAAAGACATAAAAAAATATTAAAACTTGCAAAAGGTTTTAAAGGTGCAAGAAGCAGAATATTTAAAGTGGCTAATTGTGCTGTTATGAAAGCACTTAAATATCAATACAGAGACAGACGTGTTCTGAAAAGGAACATGAGAAGGCTTTGGATTGTAAGAATTAATGCTGCTGTCAGAGCTCAAGGCATGAGTTATTCAAGATTTGTTAATGCATGCAAAAAAGCTGACATTATCGTAAACAGAAAAATGCTTGCTGATTTGGCAATAAATGACAAAGAAGCTTTTAATGTTATTCTTGAAACAGCAAAAGCTGCTGTCTAAACAAAAAATTAAGACAAAAAAAGAGATAGTTTTATTTTGTAAAACTATCTCTTTTTTTATTGCATTTTATTTTTTTCTATTCTACAATAATAAAGAATCAATGTTAAGTCCTGAAGAGGTTTTAGGGAATTGGGAATAGTTTGTCAAGAAAAAGAATGCATTAATAATCTGACCGTAATACATAGCACTAATTTACCTGTCAGTAAATTAAAATTTATGGTCAAGCATAAGCCTGTACAACAAGCAGTTAAAAGATTTATGGATATCATATTAAGTCTAACCGCAATTATTTTGTCCAGTCCGCTTTTCTTATTATTAATTATCATTATAAAATTAGACTCCAAAGGTCCTGCTATTTTTAAGCAAGAAAGGGTTGGTTTTAGAGAAAAGATTTTTTACATGTATAAATTTCGAAGCATGGTTGAAGATGCAGAAGAACAATTTGAAAAAGTAAAAGATTTAAACCATACAAATCCGGTAATGTTTAAATCAAAAAAAGACCCCAGGATTACAAAGATAGGTAAAATAATACGCAAATGCAGCCTTGACGAATTACCGCAATTATTTAATATCTTAAAAGGGGAAATGTCTTTAGTCAGACCGAGACCGCCTCTGCCTCGTGAGTTGCTAAAATATGAAGAACATCATATGGTTAAATTTTTAAAACCGCCGGGATTAACAGGTTTGTGGCAAATCAGCGGAAGGGCAAACATAAAAGATTTTGATAAAGTAATCGAGCTTGATTATGAATATATAAGGACTTGGAATATTCTTTTGGATTTAAAAATAATTTTTAAGACCATCTTCGTTGTAATCTCTGCAAAAGGTGCAGGATGAATAAAAAAAGGGTTTTAATCACAAATATTATTTTAGTATATATTATCGGATTCTTTAATATAGCTTATGCTTCGGACGATATTTTTCAAGGACATATTGAAAAGCAGGATAAAATAAAAAAAGAACAAAGTGAATTATTTACCGGTTCTGTCGATAAATTAAACTATAATAATGTATTAAAAATGACAGTATCAAGAGTTCTTGATACAAATTCGGCAAAAGAAAATGATGAATTTTTTGCCCAAGTAATGGATGATGTAGAAGGCAAAGACGGAATAATAATCCCAAAAGGAACTGTCGCCCATGGCTGCATCAAAAAAGTAACAGGAGCAAAACGGCTTGGAAGAAACGGTTCATTAGATTTAAGTTTTGACTATTTAATAACACCCGACGGGAAGGAAATTCCGATTAAAGGAAAAATGTCCACCAGGCTACATCTTTTGGTGGCAGCTTCCGGTTTAACCGCAGATAATCTTGTTTATGCTACGGCAGGAGGTATAACGGGAGGGCTTTTGGCTTTGAGTTTTTGCGGATTAGCAGGAACAGCTTCTTCTCAGGGAACCGTAATTGCAGGAGGTGCCGCACTAGGTAGCACAATAGGTTTAGGAATAGCACTTTACCGCAAAGGTCAAGACATTTTAATTTCGCCCGGCGATGAAATCCAAGTAAGAGTGTATTCTTCTTCTAAACTGCCGGTTTATAAAAAAAACGCATTCCCTCAAGATGAATTAAAAAAAGAAGGACTTAATGTAAAAATTAACGATGTTATTTATAAAAAAGATTTGTTTGGGGATGTAGATAAAATTATTTTATCTTTGTCAATTTTAAATATGTCCGATAAAATCTTTTCTTTGTTTGATATTGCCCTTGTAAACGAAGCGGGGACGGTTTATTATCCCGATACTTTTGATGGTGAAAATATGTTTAACGAACTTAAAAAAGGGGATAACTTTAGCGGACAAATACCGTTTTGTGTAGATAATGTAAAAAATCGATTTTGGTTGACTTTTTATGATAAAAGCTCAAGAGAAGTTGTGTCAAAAGTTTCAATAGATAATGCTTGTAAGGAAATTCCCGTCAAAAGTATTAAACAAAATAAAAAAATATTAAAAAAGAAAAATAATTTCTATAAGGATGAGCTACCTGATTTTTTAATGAGACAATAATATTCCTAATACGAGACTAATGCACAAGTCCATTTTCTTACAAAAATGTCCTTGAGCAAAGTCTCATGACGGCTAGTGTCGAATGACTAAACGGCACTCCTCGTGCCGATTTTGCCATTCTCACTTTTGTAAGGTTGACCACTGCACAAGTAAGAACCCGAGTAGGGACATTTCTCACGAAATCAAAGATTTCAGAGAAAACAGTCAAAACAAATTTTCTATACTTGTGCAGTGGTCTTAATACTATAGGGGATTTAATTTTCTCATTTTTATTAAAGTATATTATTTATTACACTAAAACTTTGAGAAAAATGATTGAAAAATTACTTTATGCAGGCATAGTATTTACGGGTTTTTTAGCTATAATGAATCCTATTTCTTCTATTTCAATATTTTTAACTTTAACCGGTCAAAAAAGTGAAGAGGACGTTAAAAATATTGCTTTTCAGTCAACCTTGACCGCATTGTTGATAGTAATTATTTTTGCCTTGGTAGGTCATTTTTTATTAACTTTTTTCGGTGTAACCTTTACGGCATTAAGACTGACAGGAGGTATTATTGTCGGGATTATCGGTTACGGAATGCTTCAGGGAGGCAAATCCATTGTTGAAAATCCTATGAAAGAAGAAGGTTCAGTAGCCATTACTCCGCTTGGGATTCCTTTATTGGCAGGTCCAGGTGTTATTATAACAGCAATGAATTTCTCTGCAGGCGGTATTGATAATTGTCTTATAACAATAATCTCATTTGGATTGTTGTGCATCATAACTTATTTTTTCTTTATTTTCGGGAAGCAAATAAAAAAAATTGTCGGAACAAATATTTTAAAAGTTATAACAAAGATGATGGGACTTATCCTCGCAGTTATTGGAATGCAAATGTTTATAGAAGGTGTTTACAGTGCAATAAAAGATTTTCAGGCTCTTAATTATTTTTAAATGTTTTATTGACAAACGATTATACTTAATATAAAATTCTCTATGAAGAAATAAGAAAGGAGCTTGTATGAAAAAGTTATTATTAAGTTTAGCTGTCGTGTCTGTTTTAAGTTCACCTGCATTGGCTGCAGGATGGCTTTATAATGATACGGTAGAACCATCAACATTGTCTCAACAACCGGTAAGTCCTTGTCGAGTTGGAAAAGCTACTTGCGACAATTATTTAGGATTTATTCAGCTTGGCGATTGTAGTTATGAAGCTGCTATGAGAAACGGTAAAATCAGTCATGTAAATCATCATGATACACACATTAAAGGCTGGTTTTTCTATACGCACATAACAACAAGAGTTTATGGTAATTAATTAAACTTTATAAAAAACGGCGGTCAAGTAAATACTTGACCGCCGCTTTTCTATTCAAATTTGTCTAAAACTATGCGAATAAATATCTTTATTGAGTAAAATCCTTGCGGTTTTAATTATTTCAACTTGTTTTAAATCATTTTTGTCATAACTTATATCTTCCAAATCTGAGAAATTGCTTATCATATCTGCTAAATTTATATAAAGTTCATCAATTTTATCAGAAGGTGATTGGTTCTCAAGAACTTTTAACGTATTAATTAATTCTGTATCAAAAGAATCAATTATGGCACTGTCAAGCCCGGCACCAAAAGCTAAAATGGCAAAAACCTTGTTAATTAAAGATCGAAGTTCAAAGGGTGATCCGTTTGATATATTAGAAAGTCCGATTATGGTCATAACTTCGGGGTCAAAACTCTGTTTAATCATCTGAATTGTGTTTAAAGCCTCTTTTGCCTGAGACTGGTCAACACTTACCGGCAAAATCAAAGGGTCAAAGAATATTCTTTGGTTATCAATGCGTTTTTCCCGGCATTTTTCAAAGACTTCAAAAGCCAGATTAAGTCTTTCATCAGCAGTTTTTGGGATGCCTATTTCTTTGTTCATGGTTAAGGCAATCAGATTTGAGCCGAATTCTGCAGTCAAATTGGTTAATTTATCAAGTCTGTCTTCATCTGCAGAAGTACTGTTTATTAAACATTTTTTGGGATTTTTCGTTCTTTCAAGTCCACGTTTCATCTCATCAAGGTTTCTTGTATCAAAAGAAATTTTTAAATCAGTATTAGCTTCCACCAATTTACAAAGCCAAGGAAAAATTCCTTCCAGATTGCCCTTTGCAGGACCCACATTTAAGTCAATATAATCCATATGAGCTTGTTTTTTAATTAAATCAATAATAAAAGCTTCATCTCTGTCAATTAAAGCCTGTTGAACAATTTTAGAAATAACATGAATATTTTCGCCAATTAATAACATTTTACTCCTTTTTATAATATAATGTTGTATATTATTAATATATTAGAAAATAACTAAATTGTAAATTAATAGTAATAAGCTATTGAATATTATCTTAGGATAAGAGTACGCTTATATAGTAATGAGAATAAGGAGAAGTTATGAATCAAAAGATTTTTAGTATTTTACTATGTTTGTCAATGAGTTTACCTGTTTGTGCAGCCAAACTGGAAGGAAATGTTAAAAAACAGACAATCCCTACACCTGTTCAGGAACAAGAAATGACCTTAGGTAATGTTCAGCGTCAAATCAAAATAGGGACATCACAAGATGAAGTTGCTTTAGCATTAGGCTCCCCGAATATTGTAACGAGAGATTCAGATGGAAAAGACACTTGGATATATGATAAAGTGGCATCAATTACTTCTTATTCAGACAGTGGTTTTGGTGTCGGTGCTGCAGGCGGTGGTTTAGGCGGTGGCATTAATGGCGGAGGCGGCGGAATTCTCGGCATAGGTTATAAAAAAAACAAAGGTCAGATTCAATCTGTTCAAAAAACATTAACTGTAGTAATAAAATTTGATAAAACGAATAAAGTAGAATCCTTTACTTATCATATGAGTAAATTTTAGTTAGGAGATAGTATGAAAAAATATTTAATTTTACTTTTAGTAAGTTTTCTTTTTATAGGATTCTTACCGCTAAATGCAAAAGCAAAAGCAAAAAATGTAGCACAATCTAGCACGCAACTTGAAAAAAGAACTTTTCAAACAAGGACTTTTGACAATATTGACAAAGCTACTGTTATGAAAGCTATGTTAAATGTTTTGCAGGATGAAGGATTTATCGTGAATAATGCTAATCCTCTTTTAGGTTTTATATCAGGTTCAAAAGAATTTGATGTAAGCGATAAAACAATAAACCTGTCGTAAATTAATCTATCTACAGTATGATAATAAAACTTATTTCCTTTAAAATCAAGGAATATGAATATATTGTTACATATTCAGGGGGGGGGTAAGATGGTTGTAAATAGGGCATTTGC
>JAQVKX010000177.1 GCA_028694425.1 Candidatus Gastranaerophilales bacterium | reverse complement strand
AAAAAAAATCGCTTATACTTAGCTGCAATCAACGTATGATTTATACCCCTCACCCTGAATTTCTGAAACTCGTACCTCGTTTCGAAATTCATCCCTCTCCCCCAAAGGGCGAGGGAGCAAAAGTAGTTGTATATTAATGGCGACATGAAAACTTGTTTTAAAGACTTATTAAAAGAACATGTGTGTGTGTGCAAACAGTGTGTTTCTGGATTTCATACTTCTCAACTCCCATATTCTTTCTTTTCCTTAAGTCTGTAAACTATGAGCTTGCGGAAAAATTACACCTGCTTGTTTGCAAATTTATGAGCATTACAAGGCCGGGTACTAGGATAGTAAAATTTTTCTCGCAATCTCCCTTGTTCGGCTTAAACCCATACCGCCGGCTATCCCGCAGCCGGTATGGGTTTAGCACTTCTTAGGTCGGATTTGAAAAATTACGAAAAATTGTCATTTTTCGAATTTTTCCGCATCCTATCTTAAAAGTACTATTTTTTGCCCGATTTGTCAAGTTTTTGAAGCGGAATATTGAAGAAAAATTATTTAGGTTATAAGGTGAACAGGTGAATAGTTCCTTTTAAAAATTAGCCTCCACGCATCTACGCATCTTGTCTTCTTTTCTGTTTCCTGTTTCCTGTTCACTTTTTGCTTTTTTAATCAACAAACGTAATTCTCTTCTCGGTACTTATTTCAACAGGTTCAGGATGTTTTTTCAGATAATCTGCAACTAATTTATTTTTATCAAAATTAAATTTAGTTATTGCCGTATCATCTTTATTAGGAATATAACCGTTGCCGCCTTTTCCTATAAAATCATCAACTGCTACGCTGTAAGTTTTAAAAGGATTCGGATTATTTACATCTATCGGTATTTCTTTTCCGTCTTTATTGACAAAAACGGCAGCCTTAACTTCACCTTTTTTAGACATTGTATATTTTAAACCCGAAAATTGTAATATTCCCGGAACACCATCAACATTAGCCAATGAACCGGCACTTACCTTTAAGGCTTCAACAAGCTCAGGTTCGGTTAGTTTAATTATCCATAATTTATTGTCAAAAGGTGTTAATATTTGCAAATCCCTGTTTGTCAAAGGACCTGCCTCTATACTTGAGCGGATATTTCCTGCATTTATAAGTACAATATCAACCCCAAGTTCACTTTTTTCGGCATCAGCTATAAAATTAACACCCGGATTTTCATCAACTAACGTATGCCTGTGTTTTGGAGAAGATTTAATTGTTCCGATAACTTCGGGTTTACCTAAAATACTGTCTGTAATTTGTTTCATCACCAAGCTTCTTGAAAAATCTACAGTAGGACTGACGTTATTTTGCACATCTTTTATAACACCGTTTTCATCAAATTCTAAATTTAATACCCCGAAATAATCTCCGTTTCTGCCTGCTTGAACTATTACGGTAGGTTCACCCGTTTTCTTTGAATAAAACAAATTCTTACCTTCCTGCACTCCTATTATTAAGTCATGGTTATGACCGCCTATAATAATATCAAGACCTTCAACCGCTTGTGCGAGCTTAAAATCATCCTGATAGCCGACATGAGAAAGCAATATTATTTTATTAACGCCTTGTGCTTTCATTCTGTCTACTTCAGCTTGCAGGAGCGGTACCGTTTTTTCCGGCGGCATAATATTAAAATCACCATATTCTTCAGGGTCAGAAAGGTGCATTGCAAAATCAAAAGGCAGCAAACCGATTACTCCGTATTTATCACCGTTTTCTTCCTGGATATAAGATTTAACAATATCATCATGCAATTCTTTATTAATTTGATTATCTTCGGGAATTTCCACATTTAAACCGAGAAATTTGTATTTTGCCCCTTTAAGAACTTCTACTAAATCTTTTTTATTTAAATCAAATTCATGATTACCCCCGGCACTTGCCATTATTCCGATTGAGTTTTGAAAATCAACCGCTAATCTGTTAAATGAGGTATCTCGTCCTACTCCTATATCTCCCGCAGAAAGCTTTAATACGTCAGTTGAACTTGATTTTACAGAAGCATCAAACCTATCGGATGCATTTTTTAATTTTTCCAGATTAGTTAAATTTGAGTGAAGGTCATTTATGTAAAAAATACTTGTCCTTTTTCTTTTGGGCTGTTGGCTTCCCGTTGTTATTGGATTTGGCTGTACTTGAGTTATCGGTGCTACCATTTTTTCTTCCTATTAAACTACACACTTATTGAAAACCCGTGAAGGAAATAAGTTGCCAAAAAATAGTAATTCGTTACATATAATTTACAAATCTTAAAAAGGGAAAAGGGAAAGGGGGAAAAGCATTTTGGCTGAAGGGCTGAAGGGCTGAGAAGCTGAAAGGTTATCAGAGGCGTAGATGCGTAGACGCGTGGAGGCGTGGAATTCTGCTTAATGCTTACTATTAAAATCACTTTTAAACTAAAGTAATTTTAATTTAAAAACCACGCATCCACGCATCTTGTCTTCTTGTAATCCTTCTAATTCTTTTCCCCTTTACCTTTTACCTTTTTCCTTTTACAGTCTTGCCCCCTTAGGAACAACCGTTACCCCGCTCTGAGAAACGTAAAAACCTCTTTTTTCATCTTCTTTTCTGTCAAAACCGATTTTCATTTCTGCGGGAATTATAACGTTTTTATCAATTATAGCTTTTTTAATTTCAGCACGTCTTCCAATTGAAACATTTTCCATCAGAATTGATTCTGAAACCTGTGAATAACTGTTAATTCTAACCTTTGGCGAAAGAATACATCTTGAAAGACTACCTCCTGATATAATACATCCTTCTGAAACCATTGAATTTGTTGCCATACCAACCCTGCCGCCTTCTTGCCAAATAAATTTCGCAGGTGGGTAATTATAATTAAATGTTCTTAGGGGCCATTCTTTTGAATATAAATTCAGTTCGGGACAGTAGTCTAACAAATCCATGTTGGCTTGCCAGTAAGCATCAATGTTTCCTACATCCCTCCAGTAACCTTTTTCGGAATCAGATATTCCCGGAAATTTATTTTCATTAAAGTTATAAATAAAAATTTTCTTTTCTTCTTCTAACAAAGCAGGAATTACATTTTTACCGAAATCATGTTTGGATTTGTCTTTGCATGCGTCTTTAAACAGAGCATCAACTAAAACATTTTTGTTGAAAATATAGTTTCCCATAGATGCTAAGCACATTTTAGGATTACCGGGAATTGTTTTGGGATTTTGGGGTTTTTCTTCAAAACCGATTAATTCCCAATTCTCATCAATTTCCATAATACCAAATTCACTAGCTTCTTCAACCGGAACTTGTATAGCGGAAATTGTTAAATCAGCATTTTTTGCTTTGTGATAATCAAGCATTTGCGAAGCATCCATTTTGTAAACATGATCTCCGCCAAAAATGCATAAATAGTCTGGATTTGCGTCTATAATTTGATTTACGTTTTGGAAAACCGCATCAGCAGTTCCCATATACCAATCTCCGCCCGTTCTCATCTGTGCGGGAACCAAATCAACGTATTGATTTAAAAAAGGAGATAAAGACCAACCGCGAGTTATGTGCTTGTTTAAAGAATCGGACTTATACTGGGTTAAAACTTTTATTTTATAAAACCCGGAGTTTACAAAATTATTTAATACAAAATCAATAATTCTATATCTTCCGCCAAAAGGAACAGCAGGTTTTGCTCTGTCTTTAGTCAGCGGGAAAAGTCTTTTTCCTTCACCACCGGCTAAAATCATTACTAACACATCTTCGTTCGCCATAATTCACTCCTAATATCAGAATTATAATATAAACAAAAAAATATTGCACTAATCCTAAATAATTATTTTTATTAAGAGCAAGTGAAATGGTCAAAAAATTAAAATAGGAATAGAAATACTAAACTTCAATTCTATTCACTGTTCACTGTTTTACCAAGGGTAATCGTTTTTAATTTGCCAACCGTCACGCATAAGTTTTGCAGAACAGTACCCCCCATCACCATTTTTACTGCAATTATTATTTATCTCTGTTTCCGTTAATACTGAATATCTATAAGGCATAAGCCCTTTCCCTTCTTCAAGTTCAAAGAAAAAACCGTCCTTACCGTATTGATTAGGCTTTTTGCTTCCGTTAGTATCTACAAAAATATATTTAGCTAATGATCCGGTTTGACCTGCATACGATACCACAACAAGAATAGAACCGTTAGCAAGAACAACGGTTGTTCTTGAAAGCGGAAAAACAGCACCTAATCCGGCTGGTGCTCCATTAGGTCTTTTCCAAGGATTGGAATTATCATATCCGCAATCATCAGCTGTTTCACAATATTTTATAATTTTTAAGTAGGGAGCCCAATATTCATCAAAGCTTGGTCTTACATTTCCTATGGTACCCCAATCCCATTTGCTTGCAGAGCCATTATAAATTTCAGACAATTTTATTGCTTGCGAAAGTTCGGTATAAG
>JAQVKX010000018.1 GCA_028694425.1 Candidatus Gastranaerophilales bacterium | reverse complement strand
GAATATGTTTTAGTAATTTATTTAGCGTTGATGATGATTTCGTCAATGTTAAACCCTCCTCAATACACTTGTATCGTAGGAGGGTTCTTTTTTACACCCCTATTTTCATGATACTAAATCTTTAGAACGAGGACAAAAATAAAAAGGAACGCACTGACCAACATTAATATCCGGATAACTTGTTAATCTATTTTCTAATCTTCTTTGTTTAATTGCAGGCATACCTATTGAGGTCCCACCATCAGAACGTAAATTCATCTTGGCATCAGAAAATAAAAAATTATCTTGTATTAATGATTTTAATCTGTCAAAGTGTATAATATGATAAATTTTAGGATTTTCAGGAGGATTGTTCATTAATTTAATCTCTTAATTCTTTTAAATTATTTTATCATAAAATTTGTTTGATTATATTCACTTTTTTGAAATAAATTTATTTCCCTTTACATAGAACCGCCAAGGGTAATCTGCTGCTTGTTTTATGCCTATCCGTGTTGTTGTATGGATTTGGCTTTTTTGAATTTCAACTCCTTTTTCAATCCATAAACAAGATTTTTCCGATGTTAAATCAATTTCATTAAGTTCTTTTGTAATTTGGAGTTCACGACAAAGTTTTGCAGGACCGTTTGTGTTGCAGATACCGCAGATTGGTTCAAGTGCACGGATTAACACGGCACCTGCCGTTTCTTCAGGCTCTGTAATTACATTGAAACAGTGATACATTCCGTAAATAAAGTATACATAAGCAATTCCCGGCTGCTTAAAGAGTGTTATTGCACGAGGAGTTTTGCCCCTAAATGCATGACATGCCGGATCATCCTGAGTGTATGCTTCAGTTTCGACAATTATTCCAGATAAAACCTCATCACCGACTTTTCTGCAAAGTTTGCACCCAAGCAAATCTTTTGCTACTTCAAGCGTGTTGCGATTGTAAAAATCCTGCTTTAGTTTAGTTGAAAGGTCGAAAGGTTGAAAGGTTTTTATATTGGTGCATAAATGCACCCTACCTCCTGTTTTTGCTTCACGCTTCACTTCTTCTCACCTCTCACTTCTCACTTCTCACTTTTTAGTCTTCTGTTTCATGCTCAATCCATTTCAGATAAGTCTCATCAGCTTGAATTATCGGCAGAGCAATGAGTTCCGGCACAGTGTATGAGTGAAGTTTTTGGACTATAAACTTAACTTTTTCAAAAAGCTCTTTTTTAGTTTTGATAATCATTAATACTTCCTTTTCGTCACAAATTTCACCATCCCATGAAAAAACAGATTCCACTTTGTCAATCAAATTAACACATGCCGCCAGATGATGTTCAACAAGGGCTTTTGCTATTTTTTTCCCTTCGTTTTTGTTGGGAACGGTTGAGTAAATTACTATAAATTCCATTTTTTTGCTCCTTTTAAAAAATTTTTTCCGGGTTTAAGATATTCTTTTCATCAAAAATCCGTTTTATTTTTTTCATATATTCTAATGTTACTACATCAATTGCATTTGTCATGTATTTTGATTTTTCGCATCCTATGCCGTGTTCGCCGGAGAGTGTTCCGCCCAAATCAATCGCAAGCTGATGAATTTCATCTTTTGTCTTTGCATAATTTTTAACATCTTCATCATTGTTTAAATCAAGTGGAATATTGGGGTGAATGTTTCCATCACCTATATGCCCCATAATGCAGACCATTAAGTTATTTTTATCACAAATTTCTTTGACACCTTTAACCAATTCAACAATTTTTTCTCTGGGTACAACAACGTCTTCGGCTACCACATTCGGCTTAAGTTTAGCACAAGCAGCGAAAGCAGACCGGCGTGCAGTCCAAATTCTTTGTGCTTCTTCTTCTGTTTTTGCAAATTGAATATCGGAAGAGCCTGATTTTTTGCAAAGTTCAATAATTTTTTCCTGTTGATAATCAAGCGAGGTAAAATATCCGTCAACTTCCAAAAATAAGGCCGCATCCTTATCCGTTGAAAGTTCTGCCGGATAAAATTGCTCAACCGTTTGCAATGTTTTTTTATCCATAATGTCCAAAGTTGCAGGTACAAGCTTGTTTTGCAAAATAATATTAACCGCATGCACTGCCTCGGAAATCTTGTCAAAATAAGCCAAAATGACCTTTGAACCTTCGGGTTTCGGTATGAGTTTAATCAAAGCTTCTACGATTATCCCTAAAGTACCTTCAGAGCCGACAAAAAGCTGCGAAAGATGATAGCCCGTCGCATTTTTAGCTGTATTTGAGCCTGTGTTAATTATTCTGCCGTCTGCTAAAACGACTTTTAAATTGATAATATAATCTTTTGTTGAGCCATATTTGAATGTTCTAGGACCGCCCGAAGAAAGTGCAATACTTCCGCCGATTGTTGAAACTTTTAAATTAGAAGGGTCAGGAGGGTAAAAAAGTCCTGATTTTTCGACTTCCTCCTGTAAATGTCCTATTACAACTCCCGGCTGAACTCTTACAGTTAAATTTTCCCGATTAATATCAAGGATTTTATTCATTTTTGAAAAATTAAGAACAATCCCGCCTTTTTTGACAATGCAAGCACCTACAAGATTTGTGCCCGCACCGCGGGCAATTACAGAAATTTGGTTTTCATAAGCAAGTTTAATTACTTGCTGAACTTGTTCAATTGTTTCAACAAATACGACAACATCAGGCAAATTCTCTATATTTTGCTTGTTTGTAGCATCAAGTGCATAAACATAACGCTCTTCCATGTCTGTCAATACATTTTCGGAAGAGACAATTTGTTTGATTTTGTTAATTAATTTTTCCACACCTTAATTATACAAAAACCAACCGTTTAAGCAACTTTTTTATACTTATACGAGATTTAAAAACAAGGCTTCATTAAAGCTTCATAAAAATTTACATTTAGTCTAAAACGGCTAATAATGTGTCTTATGGCAAGATAGAATAATATAAGAATACAGTAAAATCAACTTTTAAGTGCAACAAATATTTTTTAGCATCTTTAAACCATATGTAATATAAAAACGGAATTAGGAATATGCAAGTACAAAGATTAAACCATTTTATGTTGTCAAATGTGTATATAAAAGATAATCGAACAGGTTTGAATTTGGGTACTCCTGTCAAAACAGATAACCAAGTTAGCAATCCTTTATGGAATTATGAGCAAAGTATCTCTTTTGGCAGTTTCGCTACGGCTGTAGATGTTAATTTGTATAAATTTAAAGAAATTTTTGACGGAGTTTGTCAAAGTAATAATGGTCTTATAAGTAGTTATTTTATGTTAGGAAGTTTTTGCGACTATGCAGAAAATGCTTTACAAGTAGCTTTAAGAAGTGATAATCCTGATATAATTAAAAGAGTTTTTGTATTATTGGGACAATTAACCCAAGAAGACAGAATCAAAATCGTTGCGGATCCCGGTGCCATTCCTCAACAACCATCTTTACATTTGGCATTAACACATAAAAATCCTGAGGTAGCAAAAGAATATTTGCAAAATTTTGCACAATTATCAAAAGAAGTACAATTGCGGGCAGTTCATGTAATGGATTCTCAAGGTAGAGTTTTACCGGAAGTGCTTAAACAATGTGAACCCGAGGTAGTATTAGCGTATTTGAATTTAACAAAAGGATTAGGTTTGTCGAAAAAGGAACGGAAAACCCTCAGAAAAATGGCAATCCTTAAAACTCACCCCAGACCACCTAAAGCACATAGACCACCCAGACCATCTAAAGCTAGGTTGCCGAAAAACACGCAAAGACTAAGAAGCTTGCTTAGGCAAGAAAAATTGGGCTTGGCTCAGGAAGATGTAGACAGAATACTTTCATCCGTAGATACAGATGCTGAAATCGTAATTAAAAGCGGTTTAATAGAAACTTTTTCAAAACTTGCACAGGAGACAAATCAAGATTTTAGCTCCTTGGTGAATATAATTGCAGCTGTAAAAAATCAATTACAAGCTAAATTTGTAGAAGACCTTGTCTCATTGAGATTTAACACAGACGCACTTATAAAAAAACAAAGCATAGATGCATTGGAAGACACTTTGGCTGATTTAAGGTGTGATGTGATTATTTATCCTGAACTTGTTAACAATGGACAAGTTACCAGTGAAGCTGCGAGAACAGCTCAAGGTGTCAAAACTACAGTAAAAGAGGCTGTCGATTACCCTAATCTTACACTTCAAGCTATACTTGATGTAATTCCTGATATTAAAACCTACCAAGATTTAACTTCACAATTTTTTAGATTAATTGAAAGAGAAACAACGCCTCAATACTCTTAGTCAACATAAGAGGTTATTTTTTCTATGCTTTTGCCCAAGCTTGCCAATTGTTTGTCAATGCCTTCAACTTTTTTAACCAGTTTTACATCCGATCTGAGTTCGGGCATTTCAACTTTGCTTAGAACTTCTTGTACAAGAGTTCTGATGTCAGGTTCTTTTGCCGGTTTCACCTTGGTTAATTTTTCAATTTTTGCTTCAAGCGATTTGATTTTTTCCTCTTGCCTACTGAATCTTTTATCAAATCTGTCCAATAGTTTCTCCATATCGGGGGGTTTTACCATATTTTGCTTAATGGCGTTAATATTTTCATCAGCTTTATCAATCCACTCTGCAAGGTACATAAATGTTTGGTTAAATATCTTATCGGATTTTACGCAAGAGATGAGTAAATCATTTATCGTATCAAGCTGTTCTTTATTGTCTAAACGTCTTACTTTTTCCTCAAATTGATAAACAATGTTTCTTAGTTCATCCAAATTTGATTTTAAAGCAGCGTAAGATTCATCTGAGTTAAGCAGTAACTTGTTTGTTCTTGTGCTTATACTCATTATATCTTCATTTAATTTGCCTAAATCTCCTAAACTTCCTCCATCACCTTTAACTTGTGGCAGTTCTTTTAAGTCCATCCTGATTTTTGCGATATCGGATTCAACATCCTGAAGCGTATAGGAGTATTCAGGTGTATTTTCCGCAAAACTTCCCGCATTTAAAAGATGATTTTTGACTTCCTGTATTTCGGAAAGAATATTTTCAAGGTTTTCATCGGATATACCCACAGAAACATTTTCTGTTGAGACACTTTTTATTTTGGATTTAATTTCTTCTTTAATTTCCTGAGATTTTTCTTCAATGAAATCCTTAATATCTTCTGCTTCCGAAACAAAAGAAATTTGATTAAATATTTCAAGCAAATTTTCAAGAAGTTCTTCTTTTACTGCAGCCAACTCTTCTCTAAAATCGCCTGTCGATATTTCACTTCCTGAACTTCCCGGTGTAATGTCAAGTTTTTCCTCAAACGCTTTAAGAACTTTTTGGATATCTGTTTTTATGGCTGCTAAATCGTCTAATTTAACCAAATCTTCAGGTGTTTCAGCTTCTTCAAGCCTGTCAAGCTTAGTTATAAGTTCTTTTTGTGCAATGAGAATTTCTTTGACTTCTTTCACGTCTTCGGCAATCTCTGAATCAGAGCCGACAGCCAAAAGGTCAAGTTTTTGATTAATTATCTCAAACTCTTTTGTCATTTCGTCTTTAGATTTTTCTATTGCTGAAGTTAAATCAATACCGGCAACTTTTTCTTCAATATGTTCAAGTTTATTTATTTGTGTTTCAATGTTTTCAATCTTTTCGTTTAAATCAAATTCGCCGAGTTTAGTTTCAACGAGTGTAATTTTTTCCTGTATTGAAACCAAAAGACTAGACATTTCCATTGAAGAATTAAGGCTTAAATCAACAAAATTTTCTTTCAATTCAGCCAAAGAGGTTTGAACATCCTTTACTAAATCCGATAAATCTTTTGATTTCTCGTCAAAACCTGTTTCGAAACTTTCAAGCTTTTGAGTAATATCTTCTAAAACATTGCTCTTTAAATCTTCGATTTTATCGGCAATATTATCTAAGACATTATCCTTTAAGTCTGCAATTTTAGCGGTAATATCTTCTGATACATCATCTTTTAAATCTCCAATTTTGTCGGAAACTTCTGCTGTTTTATCAAAAATATCATTGTTTAATTTGCTGGTTTCAATTGCGGATAGGATTTTATCATACAAATCATCAATCAGATTATTAACATGAATACCTAAATCTTTATTTAAACTGTCAAAATCATCCTTGAAACTGATTGATGCGGCAGTTTCTTCAATATTGTTTGTAAGTCCGGTAAATTTTTCAAATACATCAGATTTTAAATCGTCAATTATTTTAATGTATTCATTTTTATCTTGCGTAAGTTCAATTAAGGATTTTAATTCATCTAAGCTATCATCAACTTTTTCATAAAAACTTGTTTTCACTTCCGTAAGAAACATTTGGGTTGATTCTTTTGCCGTTGTTTCGGAAACAGTGAGTTTTTCATCAATTTCGTCAGATATTTTATCAAAAGCAGAGCTTAAGTCGTCTATTTTTAACATGATTTTTTCGTCAAGGGTTTCTCTTGATGCTGAATCCAAGACTTCTTTAACCACTCTGATATTTTCTTGCAGTTCTATTAAAATAATTTCTTGGGTTTTATCTTGGGCATTGTTTATTACATTTAAAATAGATGTTTTAAACTCATCTTGAGAATCAAGAATATTTTCTTCTATAATTTCAAGTTTTTCAAAGACTTTATCTCTTGATGTTTGAGTGGCTTCAGTTATAATTTCTTGAACTTCATGTTTAATATCTTCTTTAATATCAGCAATGGTTTCTTTATAAGAAGCCAAAGTATCAAGATTTTCTTCCAGTTTAGAAGTTAAACTTTCAAACTCTGTGGAAATTTTTTCAATTTGTTCGTAGCTTGTACCCTGAAGCTCTTCTTTTACAAGATTCAAGAAAGAAGAATGAGATTCTTCAAGCTGTTCTTTAATGTCAGCAGCTAAATCTTCCAAATCAAGTTCAATAATTTTATTAACAGAATCAGCAATCGGAATTAGTTTTTCTGATATATCTTCTGTTCTTGAGGATAAAGTATCTATGATATCTGTATTTGTAAGTTCTATTTGAGACTTTACCGTTTCAACTTTGTTTTCCAAATCTTCAATCAAATCGCTGATTTCGCTTGTTGTAATATTTTGACAGGTTTTGAGATTATTTTTTATATCATTAAATTTATCATCAAGAGAATTAACTATATCTTCGAAGGTTTGTTCATAATTTTTTGCTTTGCTTGCGGAGATTTGTTCAAGTTGAGTGATATTTAACAAAACCCCTTCAAATTTTTTATTTATCTCTGTTGCTAAGTCCTCAATTGAAGAATCATTTTTTAAAACGGAAAATTCGTTTATTAAAGTTCGTATTTCTTCTTTAATCTCAGATGTTTCTTTAATTGAGTTGTTTAGCTTTAATTCATTTTCTTGAGAAGCTTGCTGCATAGCTTCAAAATATTCACTGAGTTTGTTTTGCAGATTATATAAGGCGTTGTTTGATTTACTGTTATATTCGACAATTACCTCTTCTAAATTTTGAATTATAACTTCGATTTTTTCATCAACTTTTTCACCTATACCTTGATTTGATTGAATTAAATCATCTTTAATATCCTGCAGATTTGATTTGAGTTCGGAAAATTCATATAAAACTTCTCCTTTAAAAGGATTTTCGTTTGCAATGAGACTTTTAATAAGATTTTGGATTTTTTCACTCATCTCATTGATTGTTTTTGAATTTTCTTCAATTAAAATTTTGTTTTCGTTTTCTAAAGCATTTTGATTTTCTTTTAACAAACTCGGAAGTTCTAAAATTGAATCATGGATATCAGAGAAACTTACTTTAAAATCATCTACCAAATCTATTTTCACTTCATCAATTTTTTGGCTTAAGTTTTGGAAATAAGATGAAATACTTTCAAAATTCATTTGAACGGATTCGCTCAAAAATCCTTTGTAATCTTTAAGGCTACTTGATAAATCATCAAACAGCGAAACAATTTTTGTAACATTTGATTGGCTTTTAATGTCAAAATTGTCTTTAATTGTGCTTATTTCATGCAAAAGTTCTCCAACGTTTGATTTGATATCTGCAAATCCTATGTTAGAAGCTTGTTCCAAGCTTATTTTAGTAGATACGGCTGTATTTGAAAGATTTTCAATTGCATCTTGTATCAAGCCCAGGTTATTGCTTGAATTCTGAATTAATACTGTTTTCAGTTCGTTAATTTTTCCGGATAAATTAACTATTGAATTTTCCATATCAACAGAATTATTTTCCAAACTTTGCAACAGACTGTTTTCAAAACTTTCGAATTTTTGGGATATATTTTCAACGGTTTCGCTCATTTGAGAAATGTTAGCTTGCGATTTTTCAATTAAATCAGTTTTTAACTGTTCAAATGTATCCGATAAATCTTCAACCGTAATCCTTATTTCTGAGGTATTCAATTCTAGTTCACGTTTTATACCTGCATCAAGATTATTTAACTGTTCGGTAAATGTTTCAAATCCTGTTTTTATTTCCGAATTACCCAACTGATAATCTTGTTTTAATGTTTCTTTCAACAGAGCCATCTTTGAAGTTAAGTTGCCGACTTCTTCTTTTATCTGTGAAGTATTAATTTCAGCATCTTGTGATAATGCTTCTTTTAAGTTTGAGATTTTTTGAGAAAATTCCTCAACAACAGACAAAACATTAGAAAGACCTTGTTGAGAATTTTGGATTAAATCTTCTTTTATATCTGAGAAACTGATATTTATTTCGTTAAGAAATTCTCTGACAATACTTGAAGTTTTTGAAGAATTTTCGCTTAAACCTTCTTTTACACTGACAACTTCCTCAAAAACTTTATCGAGATTTCTTCCCAAATATTCAACGTTTTCTTGTGAAGCTTTAACTACATAATTGTTTGAAGCGGTTAAATCTTCCTTTAAATCCTGCAGTTTTTCGTCAATTGCTTCAATATTTTCTGCATTTTCTATGTGCATAGCATTTTTAACAGAGAATAAATTGTTAATAACCGATTGAATATGTTCAACAATACTCGCAAGATTTCCTTTAGAATTTTCTGCAAGTTCTTGTTTTGTCAGGTCAATTTTTTTGTTAATACTTTCTCCGGTTTCTTCAATGTCGACTTTAGCAAGTTTCCTTATTTTATCTATTTCTTCGGAAACATTTTCCGAGAATGCTGCAACACTTGAAATTACATTACTTTCAGATGTTTTTGTAAGATTTGCAAAGTTTGTAAAAGTACTTTTGATGTCCATTGAGTTTAAAAATGCCAATAAGTCTTTTAAATCAGAATTCGTTTCCGCTAAATCAGCTCTCATAAGGTTAGTACTTTGGATAACTTCTTTTGCAAAATCATTCAATTCTTTTTTGAATCCGATGAATTCATCTTCTGTCGAGATATTTAATATTTTTGCTTCCAAACTTTCAAGCTGTACGGTAAGAAGCTCCTGATTTTGCCTGCCGGTTTCATCAACTATATTTTTTAAGGCATTAACAATACCTATTGCGGTGTCGACTTTTTCGTTTAAAGAGTCTAATTGATTAGATTTTGGCAGGGTACCGATAAATTCCGTTATTTGAATATTCTGTGCTATAAGCTTTGCAACTTGCTCCTGTTCAAGATTAAAGTCTTCTTTGGTTACAAGTTTTGTTATAACTTCTTCAAGTTCTCTGTTTTTTTTATCGATTACCTGCAATGTAGATAAAACAGCATTTGAGGACAAAAATATATTTTCAATATCTTTTTTTAAGTCTTTAATTCCTTCTGTAGGGTCGATTTTATCAAGAACTTGTGAAACTTCACTGAAACTGTCATTGAGTTTTAAAATTATTGATTCAAATACATTACTGAATTTGTCTATTTCAACTTTTAGGGTAGAAATATTTTTAATGATATCATTTTTCTTACTGTCATCCTGCCAGAATTCGTCAACCTTAAGCCCGATTTGATTGATTAACTCTTTTTGGGTATTGAAATTTTGAGAAAAAACACTTAAGTTGGAAGCAATTATTTCAAAAAGTTCTTTTATTTCATGAGGTTGCAGCTGGTTTGCCAATTTCTCTATAATTTCATTGAAAGAACCTTTAATCTCGGAAAATTTTACCGAAACAAAGTCATGCTTTTCTTCCAAATCTCTTTTGATTTCTGCTAAAAACACCTTTATCAATTCGGCATTTTCTTCTTTTGCCAAAACTTCAAGCTGATTATTAATATTTTTTAAAACCATATCAGTACTGCCTGAACTCATAGCATTTTGTGCACGTATTGAATCTAAAGCGTCTGAAATATAATCAAAACTTGCTTTAATATTGTCAAAATTGTTTGTATCTGTCATTATTTCTCTTCCCCATAAATATCCTAATAGCTATATTCTACCAAAATTATTACAAGATTGCATGGTTTATTACGATTGTAAAGTTAAAATTAACATTACTGAGTGAGAAGTGAAAAGTGAGAGAGCAAAAGCAGGTCGAGCTGAAAGCCTGAACTACCGGAAAACGACCAATTGCTTACTATTTACTGTTCACTTTTTAACCTTCTGATATAATATAAATTATGAAAAAAATTCTTCTGTCAATTTTATGTTTTTTTATATTTTGCACAAAGGTTGAGGCTTTGAATATTGTGTATCCGAAAACCAACCCGGCAAAAATCAATGCAAGTTCAACTTTTTTTATCGGCTCTACAAATCCTCGCCACAAAATCAAAATTAATGATATTGATGTAAATGTCTCTTCAAAGGGAGCTTTTGCACAGGCTGTTCCTTTAAATGTCGGAATAAATTATTTTCAAATAACGTCTTCTCCGCCGATTACGGAAGAGGGAAAAAGTATGATTATAAATTTTATTATCGAAAGGGTACAGCCGAAGAATGTGCCCCAAACCACGCCAACTTTGACGGAATACCCTATGATGAATAACTTTTTTGTCAAAAATGATAACGCTCCGCTTCGCATGACTCCGATAGACGGCGGAATTAACCGAATGTCTCATTTACCGAAAGACGCCCAATTGTATATAAACGGTGAAAAAAACGATTTTTACAGAGTTTATTTAAACACAAAACTCACGGGCTGGATTGCAAAGAATGACGTTGAGCAAAGGGAAGACAAAAAACTCGAGGATATGCCAAAGTTAAATCCACCAAAAATAAAAGAAGAAAAGGATTTTTGTATTTATGAATTTGATTTGGGCATAAAAGTTCCTTTTGTTTTAAGAGAAGAAAACGGTTTGACTTTGGAGATTTTTAATGTTGCAGAGCAGGAGAATAGTACTTATTGTCTTATTATTCCTATTGAAAAATTAACCGGTTATCATGCTTTTTACAAAGACGGCAAATTTATTCTTAAAATAAGAAAATCACCTGAAATTAATCCCGAAAAACCGTTAAAAGACCTTATAATAGCAATAGATGCAGGGCATGGGGGAGATGAATTCGGTGCAATAGGCTGTTGCGGCGACAAGGAAAAAGACATTAATCTTGCAATAGCACAAAATCTTTATCAAGAACTTGAAAACCGCGGTGCAAAAGTTATTATGACAAGGGAAAAAGATATTAATGTATCTCTTCAAGACAGAGTAAAAATTGCACAAGAAAAAGAGGCTATGTTGCTTATCAGTCTACATGCAAACGCTTTGCCGGATGAGCAAGACCCGGTTAAAAACAGGGGCACAAGTGTTTATTATTACCATAATCAGGCAAAACCTCTTGCACAAAGTATTTTAACCTCGATGACAACCTCTTTGGGAACTCAAAACGATCGAGTAAGACAAGGAAGTCTTGCCCTTGTTCGTCCTACTTCAAGCGTAAGTGTTTTAATCGAAGTTGCTTATATGATAAACCCCGATGATTATGCACTTTTGCTTGACAAAAATTTTCAAAAAAACTGTGCAAAGTCAATAGCTGACGGAATTAAAAATTATATTAAACAATTTTAGACATTAAATTTTTTGCCATTTTCTTTTATAAATGCTTTAAAATCATTAGCTATTTGTATTTCTAATGCCGATGTTTTCTTAGCTTTACTATTGAGTCCATCTGCAGCGGAAACGGCTCCCAAACCAAGACCTTTTGCGACTTCTCCGGCTGCCAATGCTGCTTTTCCTGCTGCTACTAATTGAAGTCCTACCGGTGTAACAACACCAAATGCCGTTAAAGCTGTTCCTGCGGCAATTGCACCGTTAGCTGTTGCTATAATAGTGTCAGTAGCACTAACATTTGTATTTGCAGTTTGTTGTTCTTCCTGAGCTGTTGAAACAGAAGCTCTAAGTTTTCCCAAAGCATCTCCCAGACTTGAATTACCATCGGAAGCTATTTTGTTAACTTTGTTGAAAGATAAATTCATATCTTTGCCCAATTTTGTTTCTCTTGCAAAAAGTGTTTTTAATTTATTTGATTTATCTTCATCGCCTTTCGTATCTGTCCCTGCAGATTGAGATTGAATTCCATTATTATCGGTATTTCCTGAAATTCCTGGTATTTGCAATGTATGAGGATCGGTTTCTTTGGAATAGCCTTCTTCTAAACTGTTTATTTCATCAGTTACCGATTCACGTTCCTGTTTAAGTGAAGCAAATTTTCCTGTTTCAGCCGCAACTTTAGTATTACACTCTTCAATTCCTTGAGAAAGTTTTGCGTGATCTCTGGGAATTTCGGAAGTAATCATATTAAGTTTTTCGATTGAATTTTCACTTGAGTCTGAAATACTTTCAGCGTTGGCTTGAGCTTGTTGAGCCGTAGCTAAATGGTTAGTCGGCACGCTTCCTTTGGTTACGGAAGCAAGCTGGTTGCCAGATGTGCTTGTTTTTGTTTGTGCAGAACTTTGTTTAACCATCTTGGCTACATCAAAAAGGGAAGCTCCTTGTTTTAAAGCCTTAGTTGTTGCACTTTCATAAGACCTTGGAGTAATGATTGCGGAACCTGTTTGTCCCAATTCTTGCAGTCCGTCTATTCTTCTTGATAATAAAAAAGTATTAGCAACCATTTTTCTTCTCCGATTTTTACTTTGTATATATATAAAGTAATATATACTTTTTATATTGCTATCCGGAGAACAGTATATACTAATTTTGTTACATAAGTTTACAAATGTATCAAAAACTCAATAAAAACAAGGGTATTTTTTTAAAATAAGTATATACCAGAAAGCAAGAACTAAAATAAGAAAGAAAATCTTCTCTTTCTTGCAAGTTCAACATCTATTTTAGCAGCTTTATCATATTGACCGTCTTTATTATACAAATCTTTTAGTGCCAGTAAATACATGGTTATATTCTGTCTTAAAGTACTGCTTTTGGGCAATTTTTTAATGTAATCGATACCTTCTTCATAACATGCAATGGCTTCTTTTGTTTTTTTATCGTCTTGAGCATACAAATCGCCGAGACTGATAAGCATTTCTGCTAATAAATCAGTATGGTCGGTACTTGAGGATTTTAAAAAGTCTATCGATTGGTCATATAAATCTATAGCCTGATCCGTTTGATTATTTTTAACTTGATAATCACATATTCTATCTATAATTTCTGCAAAAACTTCATAGTCCATATCATCTTGAGCAATAATATTATTATAAGCTCTTTCGTAATAATCTATTGCTTGATTATATTTTTTTTGCTGAGAAGCTAAATTACCGCTCAAAAGAAGCATTTCTGATAAATCACTCTTGTTATGACCGATTGTTTTATAAATATTAAATAAAATATTAAACTCTTGTTGGGCAAGATGAAGGTTATTAATGGTAAGGAAATATTTTATAAGGTATTTTCTTATAAAATAAGCGTTTTCTCTTGAATAATATCCGTATTGTTTTTGTACAGAAGTTAAGCCTTTAAGCATGCTTTTAACAGATTCATCCTGTTGATGTTGTGGAATATAACACATAGCTATCTTGTAAGGCAGAGAGAAAAATATCTTTCTGTTACTGTTTGAAAAATGATCAAAACTATAATAAGAATAAGCAAAATTGTATAATACTATTGCACTTTCGTAATTTTTAGTTGCTTTGTCATAATTTGCTTTAGGCAGAATAAAACTCTGGAGTAAAACATAATTAATAAAGAAATAAGACAATACAGCAATCATAAAAATCGTAAGAATCCGGTTCAAAGGCTTTCTTATCGAATACAAAAAGAGTCTTATTTTAAGATATATTTTTCTTATAAACATTTATCGACTTTACAATTTAATACTTTCAATAATTATAGTATATTTTAAATATACTTGTCAAATATTATCTGGCTTCTTTTAATATAACCAAAGTTCCTTTGATATCAGACAGTAAATAATCCAGTTGGGTATCAATGTTGTTTTTGGAAAACATATTCCCGCTTTGATTAGCCGTTAGATAGGGACTGTAAACTTCATTCTCAAGCCTGAGTTGTGCCAGAGCTTGAACATGCATGTTTAATTGCATTAATTTCTTGTAAGAAATATAGCTTGCTTCTGCCTTATTTTGGTATCTGTCACGGAAATATTCAACATTTTCCTTTAAATAATAGGATTTTGCATTAAACAGCTGTACATTTTTTTTATCTTCAATTAAGTTCTGCAAATCCTCAACAATTAATATGAGTGAATTTAAATCGTTAATATATTGTGAAGTTTTGTCTTTTTTCATAATAATATTAATAAAGGCAGGGTTATTTCTCGGTGCAGGCTTAATTTCCTCCGGATTATTAAACCCGTCGATATATTCAAAAGAAGGCTGAGCTTCTTCTACCTGTGAAGAATTAAAACTTTCATTAAGGTTGGGCAGTGTTCCTACATACCCGCTCCCTTCAATAACCTGCACACGTTCTTTTTTCTTTGCAAAAGCAGACGGTGCAAAAAAGAATAAAATTAAAATTATGGCAAAAATCTTCTTCATACCTTAAATTATACTATTTTTTAAGTAAAGGTCAATGCTTTTTAAAGTGAATAAGTGATTAAGAAGTTGAAGGGGTAAATGGGTGAACAGTTTTAAAAGTGAGCAGTGAACAGTGAGCAGTGAGCTGAGTTTTACTACGCATCCACGCATCTACGCATCTTGTCTTCTTTCCTTTTCCCTTTCCCCTTTTTATCCATTAAAAGCCGTATAGTCTTGCTTTATAAACTCACACATTTCTTCAAGGCGTTTATCTTCCATCGCATCAATTAAATCTTGAATGGAGGTAAATTTTTTGAGTTCAAAACCGACTTCCGCAAACAACACACAGTCGTTACAAAGCCTGTAATCTCCGTATTGAATTGACCCGGCAAGACATTTAGATTGTCCGCAGCAGTCACAATCAAAAAAATCGTTTTCAATATCCGGGTTTTCTTCAATATCATCAAGCCGCATTTGCTCAACAACTTTTTGCATTTCTTCTATGATTTCATTTTTATTCTTCATTTATCAACTCTTTCATTTCTTTCACGGCACATTCCAGTCCCACAAAAACCGCACGGCAAATTATACTGTGTCCTATATTAAGTTCAATAAGGTTTGGGATTTCGTGCATTCTGTGAACATTTTGATAATTAAGTCCATGCCCCGCATTTACTTTTAAACCTAAAGATTGAGCATAAACGGCGGCTTCTTTCAGTTTTTGGAACTCTTTTTCTTCATTTTCACTGCTAAAAGCCTCTGAAAATTGCCCTGTATGCAGTTCAATAAATTGTGCACCGGTTTTTGAAGCGGCTAAAATCTGTTCTTTGTTTGGGTTTATAAATAAACTTACCTCAATTCCTGTATCCTCAAGAGGTTTAACAAAATTCAATGTTTTTTCAAACTGTAAAACAACATCCAATCCGCCTTCTGTTGTAAGTTCCTGACGTTTTTCGGGTACAATACAACATGCGTAAGGTTTTACTTTAAGTGCAATGTCAAGCATTTCGTCTGTCATTGCCATTTCAAGGTTTAACCTCGTTTTTAAAACAGATTTAAGTATTTTCACATCTTCATCTTTAATATGCCTTCTGTCTTCTCTCAGATGGGTTGTAATCCCTGCGGCTCCTGCTTTTTCACAAATCAAAGCACTTTCAGCCAAATCAGGCTCAAACCCGCCCCGGGCATTCCTTAAAGTTGCTATGTGGTCTATATTTACTCCTAATAACATTTTTTCTCCTTACTTAATTAAATTATATAACAAAAGCAAAAGGTGAGAAGTGAGAAGTGAGAGGTGAGAAGAAGTGAAATGTAAATTATTATTAAAATTTTTCCGTAAACCGACAAAAAACCTTTTTTCGGAGTTTTGTATTAAAGTAAAGTATTTTAGTATAGCAGAAAGGATTGTGTTAAATGAGAGTAGAAAATGTTAGTTTTAATAAAGGCTTGGTACAATTTGGAAGTTATCGACTTCCTCGAAGATGCCCTAAGTCGAACAGGACTAGACAACAAGAAAGTATTTTTGATGCACTTGCAAATCATACAATTCATACACGCCCGGGAGATGCTAAACCGACAGAAGGTGGTTTTGTTCGTCCTGAGGATGTAGACAAACTTATCGCCACTGTTGGAATATATGGAAAAAAAAGAAGAAGATAGCACTTTAAAACATAAACTTCTTTTGTCAAATAAAATTGTTTGTAGTACCATGTAATAGTACGGATTAATTAACCAAAGAAGGTGGAAATATGGTAAACAAACTTATTAAAGAAGACACAAAGATGTTTTTAACCGGAAATGAAGTTTTGGCATATGCCGCAAATGCAGCCGAAGCCGACTTTATGTACGGTTATCCGATTACACCGCAGAATGAAATTATGCATACTTGGTGTAAATTGCTTCCAAAAACAGAAGCAGGATTTTTACAAACAGAAGACGAAATTTCCGCAGGTTTTTCAACAATCGGCGGAATTTTAGCAGGAAGGCGTGCTTTTACTGCAACAGCAGGACCGGGTAATGTAATCATGCAAGATGCTATGAGTATGGCTGAAATGATGAGAATACCTTTCGTTTGTGCTGTTATGCAAAGAGGCGGTCCTTCAACGGCAACCGTAATCTATGCACAACAAGAAACAACATTGACTTGTTTCGGCGGAAACGGCGAAGGCTACAGAATCGTTTATTCAACGGCAGGTCATCAGGACTTGTTTGACTATATGATTAAGGCTTTCAATACCGCTTGGAAATACAAATTTCCGACTTTCATATTAGCTGACGGTTATCAGGGTAAAATGAGAGAACCTGTTATGTTGTATGACCCTGCTTCAAGAGGAATTACAATGGAAAAAACTCCTGCAATATTGCGTTCAGGAGTTAGTGCCGATATGAAAGCTAACCACATCAGAAATACTTTCAATTTGGAAGAAGAATTGATGGAAGAGTTGGATAAATATGAAGAGGAATTCAATAGAATTGCTCCTGAAATTGAAGAATACGAAGAATACAAAGCCGATGACGCTGAAATCCTTATTATCGCTCACGGTATTGTTGCACGTTCTGCAATGACCGCCATTGACGAATTAAGAGAAAAAGGCATTAAGGCAGGATTATTCAGACCGATTACAATCAGGCCGCTTGCGGTTAAACCGCTTAGAGCTGCTTGTCAACGTGCTAAACAAATTTTGTTCACGGAATCGGCTAACGGTCAATTAGCTAGAATGGTGTTAGAAAAAATCTACGGAATCACAACTCCTTACTCAACACTTTACAAAATGGGTGTCGGCGTAACAGGTGATGACTTGGTTCAAAAAGTAGAAAGTATGGTCAAAACACCGGCAGCAATATAGTGGACAGTGAACGGTAAGCAGTGAACAGAATAAATAATCCGCTCACTGTTCACAGCTCACTGCTCACTGAAACATAAAACGTAATAATTAAACAAAGGAGATACAAACATGGTACAGGTACTGGATTTACCACCCGTATTACCGAACGCACAAGACGAAGAAGCCGGAGCAAGCAAGTTTTGCCCCGGATGCGGTCACGGGATGGTACTAAAAACTTTGGCATTCGCCA
The DNA here is from genome assembly GCA_028694425.1 of Candidatus Gastranaerophilales bacterium. GTDB lineage: Bacteria > Cyanobacteriota > Vampirovibrionia > Gastranaerophilales > Gastranaerophilaceae > JAQVKX01. The sequence goes on along the minus strand of JAQVKX010000018.1, from coordinate 1,689 downwards.
TTGATGATTTAAACATTAAAGATAAAACCGTTTTCGGTTGCGATATCGGATGCTCGCTTTTATCTTGGAACTATATGGACGTTGACTCTGTTCAAACCCACCACGGAAGAACAACGCCGGTAATATACGGTGTTACAAGAGCTAATCCTGAAATAATAGGAATTGCCTACATGGGAGATGGCGGCGGTCTTGCAATCGGTGCTCAGCACTTAGTAAATGCGGCTGTCAGAGGCGAAAAAATGCTTGCAATCCTTGTTAATAATACAAATTACGGTATGACGGGCGGACAAATGGCTCCTACAACAATGCCGGGACAAAAAACGGAAACAACACCTTACGGCAGAGATTGCAGCGTTACAGGCAAACCCGCTAAAGGTGCAGAAATGGTATCTTCAATTGTTGACCCGGAAAAAACTTATGTAGCAAGAGCCACTGTTTCTAACTTGAGAGCCCTGAGAAAAACTTTTAAAAAAGCTCTTAATAATGTTCAGCAAGGCGGATTTTCTTTTGTGGAAGTTCTTTCTGTCTGTCCTCTTAATTGGAGAACAAACAATGTTGATACTTGGGGCAGACTTAAAACGATGGAAGAATTCTTTGAAGTAAAAGAGTTTGTTTCTCGTGAAGGATTGGAGGGTTAAAATGACAAGAACTAAAATAGCGTTAGCAGGTGAAGGCGGACAAGGTGTTCAATCAGTCGCAAAAATCCTCGTTGAAGCAGGATATGAAACCGGTAAACAAGTATTATACATACCAAACTTTGGCGTAGAACAACGTGGCGGCGTTTCAATCGCTTTTTGTCAAATATCTGACACTAAAATCGGAGAACCTCGTTACTCAAAAGCAGATATCGTAATTATGCTCTCGGATAGAGCCATTGACAGATGTACAACTTATATAGATGAAAATACAACCGTTGTTTATGATACTTCTGTCTGTACTAAAAAACCCGAGGTTAAATGCAAAAAACTTATCGGCGTTGATGCAAACTTAATCGCAAACACTGAATTAAGTGCAAGAGTTTTCAACATAATTATTCTCGGTGTTTTGCTTGAAGCAACCCACGTTTTGGGATTAGAAGATATCAAAAATGCAATGGAACATGCTTTAGGTAAAAAATTCGATGCAAAACCCGAGTTAAGAGAACTCAACTACAAGGCACTTGAACGTGGAATGAATTTGTTAAAAGAAAAGGCAGGTGTATAATGACTACAAAACAATATATGGGAATAAAGGTAGAAGGCGTTGCCAAAGGTAAGGCTGACTGGTATTGTTATACAGAGCTTTGCAAAGGCTGCGGACTTTGTCTTGAAAAATGCCCTATTAATTTAAAAGGTGAAAAATGCTTGCAGTGGTCCAAAGAAGTCGGGATTTATCAAACTCCTGCCGTTCAGCCTGACCCTGAGCTTTGCATAGGATGCGGTACGTGTGCGTTGGTTTGCCCTGACAGTGCAATCCGCGTTGAACGTAAGCCTTAGGCAAACCAACGCAGAATGTCCATTCGGACTGTGCGGTCGGCAAGCCTCCCGCAGTTGCCCTGACAGTGCAATTCGCGTTGAACGTAAGCCTTAGGCAAGCAGAATTCAAGAAACCAGGTCACAACTCTGGAAAATTTGTTTTGACTGTTTTCTCCGAAATCTTTGATTTCGTGAGAAATGTTCCTACTCGGGTTCTTATCTGTGTATAAGTCTT